>CAYFYG010000024.1:0-2454 GCA_964347225.1 uncultured Dehalococcoidia bacterium
CTCCGCGACATCCAGCGCCGGACCGGCGGCTTCACCGAGTTCGTCCCCCTTTCCTTCATCTCCGAGGAGGCCCCCATGTACAAGAAGGGCCTCGTCCCCGGCATCCGCCCCGGCGCCACCGGCCCCGAAGTCGTCAAGATGTACGCCGTCTCCCGCATCGTCCTCAACAACTGGATCAAGAACATACAGGCCTCCTGGGTCAAGGAGGGGCCCAAGCTCGCCCAGTTCTGCCTCAACGCAGGCTGCAACGACTTCATGGGCACCCTCATCAACGAGTCCATCTCCACCACCGCCGGCGCCGCCTACGGCCAGCGCCTCAAGCCCCGCGAGATGCGCCACCTCATCCGCGACATCGGCCGTATCCCGGCCGAGAGGAGCACCACCTACGAGATCCGTCGCTCGTTCGGCCCGGAGGAGGACGACCACTTCGACCCCCTCGACCTCGTGGACGGGGAGGGCGAGGAGCGATTCGGGTCCTACGCCCAACTGGCGCGCTCCCGGGAATTCCGGTTCGAGGGCGACCGGGCTATCCCTCTCGTCACGCGAGAGTAGGCGCCCACTCAGGCCCAGCCGGGACAGCGGGTCAGATCTACCCTTGAGGGTGGGGGCGCAGCATGCTGCGCCCGTACCTGCTGTGCGACAATGATCTTGTCATGGGCCGCCCCTTCGTCGCCGCATACTTGGGCCTCCTCGCCTTCTTCGCCGCCGCCGCAATCTCCGGCGGCACCCTCCTCTTCCGCGACCTCTCCTCCAGCGACCCCATCGACGCCCTCGCCAACCGCAACGCCCACGACGTCCTCGGCTGGGAGCTGCGCTACTTCCCCCAGAAGTGGCTCTACAAGCTGGCCACCGCGTTCGACGCAGGCCAAAGCCAGGCAGAGAAAGACGCTGTCGTTCTCCGCTACTTTGAGCTGAGCACCGACATCCGCACCCTCGAGCAGGACGGCGCGGACGCCGACGTGCTGGCCCAGGCGCGGCGAGAGCGCGACGCTATCGAGAACGACGTCGAGGAGATACTGGAGGGCCGCATCAGCGATTTCCTGCGCGACCAGGGGCTCGTCATGAACCCACCGCTCTTCTCCGACATCGACCTCTTTTTCCCACCCCTGGACTTCGAGCTGGACCGCCCTCCCAAGGTGCTGGCCGTATCCCCCCGCGACCACATCGAACTGAACCGCTCGTACTTGCTCGTCCCCGGCCTGGAGCCGGAGGAGGTCGCCGCCGTGGAGAGCGAGACGGAGGAGACCGGCGTCTCCGCCCTCGTCGTCAACACTGGCGGCGTCGCCACGTATCCCAGCGTCATCCCCGAACTCGACTCCTATGGCGACATGGTGGAGACCGCCATCCACGAGTGGCTCCACCAGTACCTGGCCTTCTACCCCCTGGGCCGCAACTACTTCCGCGGCGGCGAGGCACGCACCCTCAACGAGACCGTCGCCAGCCTAGCCAGCAGCGAGCTGGCCGACCTGTTCATGGAGCGCTACGGCTCGCCCTCCCCACCACCATCCCCACCCGTCGGCACGCCCACCGATTTCGATTTCCGGGCCGAGATGCGCTCGCTCCGCCTCCGCGTCGAGGACCTCCTGGCCCAGGGCCAGGTTGAGAGGGCAGAGCGGCTCATGGGGGAAAAGCGAGACGATTTCGAAGAGCAGGGGATCTACATCCGTCGCATCAACCAGGCCTACTTCGCCTTCTTTGGCTCCTACGCCGACACGCCCAGCTCCATCGACCCCATCGGACCCAAGCTCCAGCGCCTACGCGACGGCGCTGCCTCCGTCACCGATTTCGTGCGGCTCGTCCGCGGCCTCACCAGCCAGGCCGACCTCGATCGCCTCTTGGCGGAGGCCTAGCCTATCCCGGTCGCGTCGCCTCGGGACGCGTCCGCTTGTACCACCGGTAGGCCAGATACACCAGCAGCCCCAACCCCAGCCAGGAGAAGCCTATTATCCGCGCGGATTGCTGAGTCACCACGACCACAAACCAGGCGAATACGGTCGCCATACCACCCAGCACCGCCGTCAGGGGGATCCGTCGACCCCGCAGCCGCAGGTTCACAGGAATCCGAAACGGCCGCGGCATCCCCGGCTCCCGCACTCGCAGTCCGATGATCGATGCGTGGGCGAAGGTGAACGACAGCATCGCCCCGAAGACGTACGCGGCCGCCAGGATCTCCACCTCACCGGGGATGATCAGCAGCGCCGAGAGGACGCCGAAGACGATGATCGCGGTCGCCGGCGTCCGCCGCGTCGGGTGCAAGCGGCTCACCGCGGGCGGCAGGTAGCGATTCTGGCCCATGGAGTACGCCAGACGCGACATCCCCAGCATGCCAGCGTTAGCAGCGATGAACAGGATCGTCGCCGCCAGGATGCCCACCCATACCTCCAATACCGTCGTGAACCCCACCCCCAGGTTCTCAACAATGCCCAGCACCGGGTCGTTTATGAACTTGTCCCC
>CAYFYG010000025.1:0-3331 GCA_964347225.1 uncultured Dehalococcoidia bacterium
TTGGTGGCGTACTCCTGCGCCTTTCGGAGCTTGGATCCGGGCCCTTCGCCCACGACCAGGCAGGTGGTCTTCTTGGTCACGCTGCTGCCGATGTTCGCCCCTAAGGCCTTGAGCCTGGCCTCAGCCTCACTGCGCGACATGGAGGCCAGCGTCCCTGTGACGACGAACGTCTGACCGGCCAGCGGGCCCTCCGCGGGCGCGGCGCGCCCCTGCTCCATCCTTACGCCAGCCCGCTTCAGCTTCTCGATCACCCTCCGCCGTCGCTTGTCCCGGAAGTACTCGTACACGCTCTCCGCGATCTTGGGCCCGACGGCCGGGATCGCCTCCAGCTCCTCGCGGCTGGCGGCGGCGATGGCATCGAGGGTGCCGAACTCGCTGGCCAGCACGTCGGCGATCTCCGAGCCAACATGGCGTATCCCCAGGGCGAACAGGAGTCGGGAGAGGGGTCGCTTCTTGCTTGCTTCGATGGCGTCCAGCAAGTTCTGGGCACTCTTGTCGCCCATACGCTCCAGGTCTAGCAGTTGTTCCTTGGTCAGGCGATAGATGTCCGCCGGGTCTTCCACCAGGCCCTTCTCGAGGAGCACGGTGGCCCACTGCTCCCCCAGCCCGTCAACGTCCATCGCCCCGCGGCTGACGAAGTGGGTGAGCCAGCGGAACGCCTGGGCCGGGCAGGAGGGGTTCGCGCAATAGCTCATCGCCTCCCCCTCCGGGCGCACCACCTCGCCGCCGCAGGCGGGGCATCGCTGGGGCATGACGAACCGCCGCTCCCTACCGCTGCGCTTGCTGGCCACCGGCCCCACGACTTGCGGGATGACGTCTCCGGCCCGCTGCACGATCACCGTGTCGCCGATGCGGATGTCCTTGCGGCGGACGTCGTCCTCGTTGTGCAGCGTCGCCTGCTTGACGACGACGCCGCCCACCTGCACCGGCTCCAGCACGGCGAAGGGGTTGAGGCTACCGGTGCGCCCCACGTTGATGTCGATCTGCAGCAGCTTCGTCGTCGCCTGGACGGGCGGGAACTTGTAGGCCACCGCCCAGCGCGGCTCCCGCCCCACGTAGCCCAACCGCTGTTGCAGCTCCAGGCGGTCGATCTTCACCACCAGGCCGTCGATCTCGTAATCTGCGTCGTGTCGGTACTGCGTGTACTCCTCGTAGTGGCGGTGGATCTCCTCCAGATGGCGGCAGCGGGCGATGTTGGGGTTGATGCGGAAGCCGAGGTCGCCCAGCCAGTGGAGCGTCTCCAGGTGGCTGTCCGGCCGCGCTCCGTCCTCCAGCCAGCCAAGCTGGTAGACCCAGATGTCAAGCCGCCTGGACGCCGTCACGCGGGGGTCGAGCTGGCGCACGGAGCCGGCGGCGGCGTTGCGGGGGTTGGCGAACAGTGGCTCGCCCAGGTCCGCCCGCTGGTTATTGAGTCGCTCAAAGGCGGTCTTGGGCATGTAGACCTCGCCCCGTACCTCAAAGCGGGCTGGGATTTTGCCGTTCCGCACTTGCATGGGGATGCTGCGCACAGTGCGCAGGTTCTCGGTGATGTTCTCCCCTCGCAAGCCGTCGCCCCGCGTGGCCCCCTGCACGAAGCGCCCGCTCTCGTAGACCAGCGCCACCGCCAGGCCGTCGATCTTGGGCTCGACGACCATACCTGACCCCTCGATCTCGGCCAGATTGGAGGCCCGCCGGTGCCACGCCTTCAGCTCCTCCGGGTTGAAGGCGTTGGCCAGCGACAGCATCGGCTCCCGGTGCTCGACTACGCCGAACGCCTCCACCGGCTGGCCGGAGACCCGCTGCGTGGGCGAATCCGGAGTGATCAGCTCCGAGTAGTGCGCCTCGATGGCCCGCAGGCGGCGCATCAGGTCGTCGTACTCGGCATCGCTGATCTCGGGGGCGTCCTTTGCGTAGTACAGGTAGTCGTGGTAGTTGATCTGGGAGCGCAGCTCCTCCGCCGCCAGGCGCGCCTCCTGGACTCGCTCTATGCCGCAGCTCATGGCAGCCTAAGAGTATTACGGCGGCCGCTGGTTGGAAAGAGGGCCCATCGCGGTCTCGGTAACGAGGAGGTAACACTGAGGCAGGCCACCATCAGTGTCGCGCTGCTACACTACAGAGCGATGGAGCCGCAGTCGTCGCCCGTCTGTACTGTCCGCGCCGCCGAGGCGGCTGAACTGCCGGCCATCGCGGACATCTACGACGACGCTGTCCTCAACTCTACAGCGACATTCGACATGGAGCCGTGGACACCGGAACAACGCGACCAGTGGTTCCGCGAACACAACCATCCCTACGTCGTATTGGCCGGCGTGCGAGGTGGGGATGTTGTGGGCTGGGCCGCTCTTTCGCCCTTCCAGCGGAAGCCCGCGTATCGCTTTGCGGCGGAGTCCTCACTCTATGTGCGGGCCGAGAATCGGGGAGAGGGGATCGGGGTCCACCTGCTCGCCAGCCTGCTGGATGTGGCGGTCAGGAACGGCTTTCACAGCGTCTTCGCGCGGATCGTCGGCGACAACCCCTCCAGCCTGCGACTGCATCGCCGCTTCGACTTTCGCCGCGTGGGCGTGGAGCGGGAGGTGGGCTACAAGTTCGACCGCTGGCTGGACGTGGTCGTGATGCAAAAGCTGCTGGCTGGCTAGCGGACGATGTTTGCTACAATGCGATTCGTGAGACTCGTCATCGTCGACTATCAGGCTGGCAACCTGCGCAGCGTGGCCCGCGCCGTCGCCCACGCCGGGGCCGAGCCCCTCATCACCTCCGGCGGCCGCGACGTCGAGCGTGCCGACGCCCTGATCGTGCCCGGCGTGGGCGCCGCCGCCGACACGATGGCCAATCTGAAGCGGAATGCCCTGGTGGAGCCGATCCGCGAGTACGTTGCCAGCGGGCGGCCCTTCCTCGGCGTATGCATGGGCCAGCAGGCGCTGTTCGACGTCAGCGAGGAGGGTGGCGAGCACGCCTGCCTTGGCATCCTCGCCGGCCGGGTGGTGCGCCTGCCCAACGGTCTCAAGGTGCCCCACATGGGCTGGAACCGCGTGCGCATCGTCCAGCCCCACGGCATATTCGACGGCATCCCTGACGGCTCATACTTCTACTTCGTCCACTCCTACTACCCCCGTCCGGACGACCCTGCCGTCGTCATTGGGGAGACGGAATACGGCGTGACCTTTGCCTCAGTGGTGGCCCAGGACAGCGTGGTGGCCACCCAGTTCCACCCGGAGAAGAGCGGCGCAACGGGTCTGCGCATGTACGAGAACTTCCTCCGCATAGCGACCCGGGCTACGATGGGCTGAGGCAACCGCTAGAGCCTACGGTTACAGCCTAGCGACCCGTGCTTCTCACTCGAGGCCTGTCGTCA
>CAYFYG010000026.1:0-2846 GCA_964347225.1 uncultured Dehalococcoidia bacterium
CTCGTCGTCGACCCCCTGGACAAGAACGACATCCAGCCCGCCTCCGTGGACCTCCACCTGGACCGCGTCTTTCGCATCTTTCGCGTGACCCGCCGCCCCTACGTGGACGTCCGGGAGCCGATGGAGGACCTCACCGAGCTGGTCTCCATCGAGGACGACGAGCCGTTCATCATCCAGCCCGGCTCCTTCGTCCTCGGCTCCACCCTGGAGTCCGTCACCCTGCCCGACGACATCGTGGCGCGGGTGGACGGCAAGTCGTCGCTGGGTCGGCTGGGGCTGCTGGTGCACGCCACTGCCGGCTACGTCGACCCCGGCTGGATGGGCAAGCTCACCCTGGAGCTGTCCAACCAGTCGCAGATGCCGATAGCGCTATACTACGGCATGAAGGTCTCCCAGATATCGTTCCTGCGCCTGTCCACGCCCGTGGAGCGGCCCTACGGGTCGGAGGGGCTGGCCTCCAAGTACCAGGGGCAGACCGGCCCCACGCCGTCGCGCATCTTTCAGGACTTCCGCGAAGGCGAAGGCCGTACTTAGCGGCAGCCTGGGCCGGCGGGCCGCGAGGTGCGATAATACCAGCGGCATGACCGACTTCATGCAGCGTGCCCTGGAACTCGCCCGCGAGGCCCTGGGTACCACTTCCCCCAACCCCACCGTCGGTGCCGTCATCGTCAGGGACGGCGAGATCGTGGGTGAGGGCTTCACCCAGCCGCCCCCCGGCGATCACGCGGAGATCGCCGCCCTCAAGGAGGCGGAGGAGCGCGCTCGCGGCGCCACCCTCTACGTCACTCTGGAGCCCTGTCCCCACGTTGGCCGCACGCCCCCCTGCGCCGACGCCATCATCGAGGCGGGCATCACCGAGGTGCACTACGCGATGGCCGACCCCGACCCTCTGGTGGACGGGCGCGGCCACCGGAAGCTGGAGGAGGGCGGCATCGCCGTCCACGTCGGGGAGGGCGAGGCCGAGGCGCGTCGCGTCAACGAGGCGTACATCAAGCACCGCGCGAAGGGAATACCCTTCGTCATCGCCAAGTTCGCCGCCTCCCTGGACGGCCGCATCGCCGCCGGCTCCGGCGACTCGCGCTGGGTGTCCGGCCCCCAGACGCGCGACTGGGCCCACGACCTGCGGACGAAGGTCGACGCCGTCCTCGTCGGCTCGTCCACGGTTGTCATCGACGACCCGCTGCTGACAGCGCGACCCGACGACCAGGAGGCGGAGCGCCAACCGTTGCGGGTCGTGGTCGACAGTCGCGGCCGCACGCCACCCATGGCTCATATCCTGACGGGGCCGGCCCGGACGCTCGTTGCCACCGTCGATGGGGCTCCGGAGGCCTGGCGTGCCTCCCTGCGCGCCGCCGGGGCCGAGGTCGTGGCCTTCCCTGGCATCGAGGGTCGGGTGGACCTCCTGGCCCTGCTGCGGGAGTTGGCCGGGCGCGACATCCTCTCGCTCCTGGTCGAGGGCGGCGGTGTCATCCTGGGCGGCTTCTTCGACCGTGGCCTCGTCGACAAGGTGCACGCCGTCATCGCGCCCATGATCATCGGCGCCGAGGACGCGCCCGCTGCCGTCGCCGGCCGGGGTGCCTACCGCATGGCGGACGCCCTGCGCCTGCGCGACATAACGGTGGACCGCCTCGGGGACGATCTCCTGGTCACCGGCTATCCCGATTACCGGGTGGCCAAGGACTGATCGCACTGCTGACTCTTGACCGCGGCGTTCAGGGTGATTGGGTTGCGTTGCTCCAAAGGCCTCAGGAGGCCGAGGGCTGGGCAGGACGAGGGACTCATCTGTGAAGACGGGGATCAAAGTGACTCAACTCGCACGGAATCAGATAAGGGAGGCGGGCCAGGTGCTGGGCAGGGCGTTCCACGACGATCCCTTCTGGTCGTGGGTCTTGTCCGCCGAGGCCAAGCGGGCCCGGGTTCTGCCCTGGTTCATGGAAGCGTGGGTCAGGTACTGCCTGGGGTACGGTGAGGTGTACACCACTGCGAGCAACGTGGAAGGCGTCGCGGTGTGGCTTCCTCCCGGGAAGCTCTCTGCTTCACCTGTGCGCTTTGTGCTGACGGGGATGGTCGTCACGCCCCTGAAGTTCGGCCTGGCGGAGTTCAGCCGGTTCGTGAGCAGCCTCAACTACCTGGAGAAGCTGCGCGAGCGCGCCGTTCCGCCGCGGCACTGGAATCTTCCCACTCTCGGTGTTGACCCGCCGCGGCAGGGCCAGGGAGTCGGCAGCGCCCTGCTCCAGCCGGGTCTGGCGCTCGCGGACGCCGATGGCCTGCCCTGCTATCTGGAGACCGAGAAGGAGACAAACGTGTCTTTCTACAACCGGCACGGCTTCGACGTGGTCGTCGAGGTCGACCTGCCCAAGGGTGGCCCCCACATCTGGACCATGAAGCGAGAGCCCAGAGGATAGGCGGCATGAGAGACTTCGCTCGCATCTACGCCAAGCATGAGTACCTCACCCCCGCTGCCGCGGAGACGGTCGAGCTCATCGCCGAGACGGTCAGCCCAGGGAGGTCTACCCTCCTCCTGGATGTCGCGGCTGGCAAGGGCGAGGCCGCGTGCAGCCTGGCCGGCCGCTTCGCCTGCCGCGTCGTCGCCGTCGACCTTTATGACCCCTTCATCCAGGACGCCGTCGTCAAGGCCCGGCAACGGAACCTGGCTGATCTAGTCGCCGTCCTGCGCGGCGATGGCGGCCATCTCCCCGTGGCCGACGCCGTGTGTGACGCCACCTACTGCATCGGCGGGCCCTCCATCGTGGGGCCGGAGCCCTGCCTCGCCGAGCTCGCACGGGCCGTCAAGCCCGGCGGGCACGTGATCTTCTCT
Source organism: uncultured Dehalococcoidia bacterium (assembly GCA_964347225.1). Classification (GTDB taxonomy): domain Bacteria; phylum Chloroflexota; class Dehalococcoidia; order SM23-28-2; family RBG-16-64-32; genus DAOUMF01. The sequence continues at coordinate 2,819 of CAYFYG010000026.1, forward strand.
GACATCGTCTGGCGCCGCAAGCCGGAAG
>CAYFYG010000027.1:0-1778 GCA_964347225.1 uncultured Dehalococcoidia bacterium
GCGACCACCCTCTCCGGCGGCGAGGCCCAGCGCGTCAAGCTCTCCACCGAGCTCTCCCGCCGCGCCACCGGCCGCACCCTCTACATCCTCGACGAGCCCACCACCGGCCTCTCCTTCGAGGACGTCAACGCCCTCATGCGCGTCCTCCACCGCCTGGTGGACGCGGGCAACACCGTGCTCGTCATCGAGCACCACCTGGACGTGATCAAGCAGGCGGATCACATCATCGACCTGGGGCCCCTGGGCGGCGACCGCGGCGGCGAGATCGTGGCCGCGGGCACGCCGGAGGACGTGGCCCGGGTGAAGGCCAGCCTCACCGGCAAGTACCTGCGCCCCATCCTCGCCCGCCACGCGGAGCGGGAGAAGGTGCCGCAGTAGGGGCGGTTCGCGAACCGCCCCTACTGCGGACGTATTCGCTGAACGAGATGAAATGACCTACGACCCCGAAAAACACCATCGTCGCTCCATCCGCCTGCGAGGGTATGACTACCGTCAGGCGGGCGCGTACTTCGTGACCATCTGTACACAGAACCGGGAATGCATCTTCGGTGAGGTCGCCGAAGGGCAGATGACTCTGAACGCCCGTGGGCAAATGGTCGAATCGGTTTGGCGCGAATTACGACCGCCCTACCTTGGGATCGAGGTGGATGCATTTGTCGTTATGCCCAACCATGTCCACGGCATCATCATCCTCGTAGGGGCGGGCCCCTGTGCCCGCCCCGGCCCCCGTGCCTGCCCTGACAAATCAGGGCAACCACAGAGGGTTGCCCCTACAGCAGCGATGCCTTTGCCAGATGTCGTTCATCGATTCAAATCGCTGACCACCGCCAGATATCGCCGACGGGTTCTCCGAGATGGCTGGCCAGCATTCCCCGGTCGACTATGGCAACGCAACTACTACGAACATGTCGTCCGCAGCGAGGAAGAACTGAACCACTTGCGGCAATACATAATCGACAACCCGGCGCATTGGGGAGAGGACCGTGACAATCCAGCCAATATAGGGGCGGTTCGCGAACCACCCCTACGAGATTGGCCATGACCCGCTTCTCCCTCCGGTTGCCCCAGCGACAGGCGCGGCTGGTCGCCCTGGCCGTCGCCTACCACATCGCGCGGCCGGGCGCGGAGCTCGACCGCGAGACGATGCGCGAGTACGAGCACGGCCTGGCGGAGGTGCCGGCGGCGCTCGATCCACAGCTCGACGCCGAGGCGGCGACGGTGGAGCTGCACCCGCTCCAGGTGACCCTCCTCGCGGGCGCCCTGTCATCCGTCGTCAACGAGCTGAAGACGTACTCCATGCTCGACGCCACTGCGGGCGGCCGCCCACGCTCGGCCGCACCCGCCTTCGACGACAGGCTGCGCTCGCTCTTCCCCGAGGTCGCCGCCGACCCGCCCGCCGCTGCCGACCTCGCGGGCGAGGCCGCGATGCTCCGCCGGGAGCTTCCGCTCGCCCGCGCGCGCGAGCTGCTGGACGAGGAACGCCGCACCGCTGAGAAGGCGCGACGCGGCCGCAAGAGGACCTGGCAGTTCTGGAGGAAGTGAGCCCGCCACATCCCACCCCTCAGAGCCTGCAAACCACCAAACCGGCAGACCTTCCCCCTTACTGGTTTGCTGGCTCTCCGGTTTTCTGGTTCATGCGGTGGGGAAGGGTGGTGTCTGCCTATTGACTTGCCCCCATCGGCGCGATAGCATGACTACGGATAAGAGATTGCACAATATTGCACTTGTTATAGTGCAGAATCGTTCCGCCGCCCAGTCAGAAAAGGAGAGGCCATGAC
>CAYFYG010000028.1:0-8123 GCA_964347225.1 uncultured Dehalococcoidia bacterium
CAGCAGCGTCAGCGCCCCGTACTCCAGCCAGGGCGTCGGGAATCGCGTCGGCTCCTCCGGCTCCCCCAGGTACATCTGCTTGATCACCACCAGATAGTAGTAGAGCGACACGAAGCTGAAGAACACCGCGAGCGACGACAGCCACAGCAGGTCCTGCTCCGCCGCCGCCTGGAACAGGATGAACTTCGTCGCGAAGCCGGCGAACAGCGGCATCCCCGCCAGCGAGAACAGCGCTATGCTCAAAGTCAGCGCCAGGTAGGGTGCCCGCTCCGCCACACCGGCGAAGTCCGATACCTCCTCCTTGGCCGTCCAGTTGTACCAGATGATCACGCAGACGAAAGCCGCCAGGTTGCTGATGACATATCCCACTAGGTGCAGCACCAGGGCGCTGGCGGCGTCGCTGCTGTCCCCGGTCAGGGCGGCGATCCCCATCAGCAGGAACCCCACCTGGCCTATGCTGGAGTACGCCAGCAGCCGCTTGATGTTGTGCTGCTGGATCGCCACCAGGTTCCCCAGCGCCATCGTCGCCGCCGACAGGCCAGCGATGAACAGCCGCCAGTCGTCCACCAGGGGGATAAACGCCTGGCTGAACAGCTTCAGGAACAGCGCGAACCCGGCTGCCTTCCCTATCGCCGAGATTAGGGCCGTGATCGGCAGAGGCGCCCCTTCGTAGGCGTCCGGCGTGCACATGTGGAACGGCACCGCCGCCACCTTGAACCCCAGCCCGGCGATGATTAGCACCAGCCCTAGGAACATCGCCATGTCGAAGCCGCTAGTGTCCGCCGACAGCGCCGCCGCTATCTCGCTGAACCGCGTCGATCCGCTGACCCCGTAGATCATGCTGATCCCGTACAGAAAGATCGCCGAGGAGAAAGCGCCCAGGAGCATGTACTTCATCCCGCCCTCGTTGGAGCGCAGGTCGAACTTGGCGTAGGAGGTGAGCACGTAAAGGCTGAAGCTCAGCAGCTCCAGGGAGATGTAGGCCGTCAGCAGTTCGCTGGCGGCCGCCATCAGGTTGGCGCCGAGGACGCTCAACAGGATGAGCCCGTAGTACTCGCCGGCGTGCAACAGGCGGTCGCTCACGAAGCGCGCGGATGCCACGCAGGCGAACACGCCGATGAGACCGAAGAAGACGCGGAACAGCGTCGTGTAGTTGTTGATGTCGATGAGGTTGGCGAAGTTGTTGTCCTCGTTCACCCAGATGAGAGCGGTCAGCGCTGAGGCCAGGGCGCCCGCCGCAGCCACGTAGGCCAGTTGCTGCTTACGAAGCCTTCCCCAGAACAGGTCCAGCAGCACCACCATCCCCGCCCAGCCGGCCAGGACGTACTCGGGCGCCAGCAGTGACCAGTCGAGGTTCAGATCCACTAGCCCACCCTCAGGATGACCTGAACGCTATCGTTGATGCGATCGATGAACGGCGCTGGCCACAGGCCCATGAAGGCGATGAAGAAGATGAGCAACGCCCCTCCGAACTGCTCGCCCAGGCGCATCTCCTTCATCTGGGCCCAGCGTTCGTTGAACGGGCCGAAGAACGCCATGGCCAGCATGCGCAGGATGTACGTGGCGGTGATAGCGGCGGCCAGCACGCCCAGGGCGCCTGCCCACGGGTAGGTGCGGAACGTGCCCACGAAGATGTGGAACTCCGCGATGAACCCGGCCAGCCCCGGCAGGCCCAGCGACGACAGCCCGGCGATCGCGAAGAAGCCGGCCAGCCGCGGCGTCCTCTGAGCCAGCCCCCCGAAGATCGTCATATCCCGCACGTGAGCCTGGTCGTACACCGCACCCACCATGGCGAACATGAGGGCCGTCATCACCCCGTGGGCGAACATCTGGAGCACGGCCCCGTTCATGCCTATCGTGCTCAGGGTAGCCAGCCCCATCAGCACGTAGCCCATATGGCTGACGCTGGAGTAGCCCACCATATACTTCAGGTCGCGCTGGGCCATCGCCGACACGGCGCCATACAGCGCTCCGGTGACACCCAGAGTCATCAGCACAGGCGCCCAGAACTCGGCCCCCTCCGGGAACAACGAGATCCCCACCCGCAGGATGCCGAAGGCCCCCAGCTTCATCAGGACACCGGCGTGCAGCATAGAAACGGCGGTGGGCGCCGCCACATGGCCACCGGGCGACCAGGTGTGGAACGGCCACAGGCCAGCCAGCACTCCGAATCCCAGCATGAAGAAGGCAAAGAACGTCTTCTGGAACGTCTCGTCGTAGGTCACGGAGCCCAGCACCGGCAGGTCGAACGTTCCCTGGCCCGCCTCCACGAACGTGGCGAAGATGCCGATGAAGATCAGGACGCTGCCCCCCACTAGGTACAGCACCAGCTTCATCGCCCCGTACTCCTTGGTGCGGGTGAAAGTGCCGAAGTGGCTGCTGGCCCCCCACACCGCGATGAGCAGGTACATCGGCAGCACCGCCAGCTCGTAGAAGAAGAACAGGAAGAACAGGTCCAAGGAGAGGAACACGCCGAAGACGCCGCTGACCAGCAGGAACAGCAGCACGAAGTAGTCCTTGGTGCGATAGTCGATGTTCCAGGAGATGAACACCCCGGCGAAGATGACGATGCCGGTCAGCAGCACCATCGGCGCCGAGATCCCGTCCACCGCCAGGTGGTAGGTGATCCCGTTCTCCCCCAGGAAAGCCACGTTCTCCAGCCAGTCGAGCTGCAGGTCGAAGCGCAGGCCGCCGCCACCGACGAACTCGTACTTGGCGAACACCAGTAGCGACAGCACGAACATGGCGAACCCGGAAACAGCCGCCACGTTACGCACCAACTGCGGGTATCGCGACGGGATGAGCATGAAGACGGGAAGGGTGGCCAGTGGTATGGCTATCAGCGCGAACAGCACCCAATCCACGGTTACACCTGCACAACCATGAACACGATCGCCAGGACGATGACGCCGGCGACGATGGCAAGGGCGTAGTTCGGCATCCTTCCCGTCTCCAGGAACTTCATCTCGAACCCCGAGAACAAGCCCAGTCCGGCTGAGCCGTCCACGCCTGTGTCGTTCACCACGTTGCGGTCGAACCACGCTATCACTGCGCCGGCCACGAGCACCACCCGGTCGATCGCCCACTGGTACACGTCGTCCATGAAGTACTTGCGCTTGAGCGTCTCATAGGTGAGAGGGAACCGCTCCCCCGCCCGGCGCGCCGGCTCAGCGGCGCCTGACCAGAAATAGAGGGCGGTCGCCAGCCCGGCCACCGCCGCCACCGTCGACAGGATCGCCACGTCCCAGGGGAAGTGGAACGCCTCCGCCTCCTCCACGAACACGAACTCGCCGAAGCCGCCCGGGAAGCCCAGCGCTTCTCCCACCCTGTCAAAGGCGACGAATCCCGCGATCACTGTGAGCACGGCGAGCAGGATCAGGGGCACCGTCATCGCTGGCTCCGCATCGTGGGCGTGCTCCTGCGCCTCACGATCCCGCGGCTCGCCCAGGAAGGTCAGGATGACGACCCGCATCATATAGAGGGCGGTGATGAACACGCTGAGCATCATCAAGCCGTACACCACGAAGTTCTGGTGGTCGCCAGCGACGTTGAGGATCTCGTCCTTGGCCCAGAAGCCGGACAGGGGCACGAGCCCGGCCATGGACAACGCCCCCAGGCCGAACACGGCCGCGGTCACCGGCATCCGCTGCGCCAGGCCGCCCAGATCTCCCACCTCCTGCCGTTCCGTGGCGTGGATCACCGAACCGGCGGAGAGGAAGAGGAGCGCCTTGAAGAAGCCGTGGGCGAACAGGTACAGCATGGCTGCCGTCACGGAACCCGAGCCCAGGGCCACCATCATCAGCCCCAGGCTGTTGATCGTGGAGTAGGCAATCACCCGCTTGATATCGGTGGCGACCAGCCCCATGGTGGCCGACATCATCACCGTGGTGAGACCGAGGGCCGTGACGACGTTCAGCGCCACCGGGTCGGCCTCCAGGAACAGCGGCATCATTCGCGCCACCAGGTACACGCCGGCCACCACCATGGTGGCGGCGTGGATGAGGGCGGAGACCGGCGTGGGGCCCTCCATGGCGTCGGGTAGCCACACATGCAAGGGGAACTGGGCGGACTTACCGACAGCACCGGCGAACACGAAGAGCACCGCCGTGGTCAGGTACTCAGGCGTGTAGCCACCAGCCTCGGCGAATTCAAAGATCTTCGAGATGTCAAAGGTCCCAGCCTCGCGCCAGAGAAGGAAGATGCCGATGAGCAGCCCCACATCGCCGATGCGGGTGGTGATGAACGCCTTCTTGGCCGCCTCGCTGGCGGAGCGCCGCTCGTGCCAGAAGCCGATGAGCAGGTAGGAGCAGAAGCCCACGCCCTCCCAGGCCGCGTACAGCAGCAGGAGGTTGTCGGCCAGCACCAGGGTGAGCATCGCCGCTGCGAACAGGGACATGGCGGCGAAGTACCAGCCGTAGCGCGGGTCCCCTTTCATATAGCCGGTGGAGTAGACCATGACCATGAGGGTGACGAATGTCACCACGGCCAGCATGACGATGGCCAACTGGTCCACGAAGAAGCCCAGCCGCAGCTCAAAGTCGGGTGCCCCAGGCACCTGGAACTTGACCCAGTCGATTCCGGAGCGAGCCAAGTCTGCGAAGTCCGGCCTGTCCAGCTTGTCCAAGAGGTCGATAAGGACGGGAAAGAAGAGAACGAAGGAGGCTGCGATGGCACCTATCGCCAGCCAGTCGCCGCGGCGGGGAAGGTACTTGCCGAACAGGAGGAGGACGGCGAAGGCCCCGGCCGGTATCGCCGGTAGCAGCCAGGCCTCCCCCATGCCTACCACTTGAGTACGTCCACCTCGTCCACGTTAGCCGTGGCCTTATTGCGGAAGATGCGCAGGACGATGGCCAGGGCCAGCCCCACCTCGGCCGCAGCGATGGTGATCACGAAGATGGCGAAGATGAGGCCGGTGAACTGCTCCGGCGACAGGTACACGGCGAAGGCGATGAAGTTGATGCTCACGGCCTGCAACATTAGCTCTATGGACATGAGGATGAGGACGGCGCTTCGCCGCGCCAGCACGCCGTAGATCCCGAGGGCGAAGAGGATGTTGCTGAGCACCAGGAAGTGCTGGATGGGAATCATTCGCCCTCCTCGCCGCGAGCAAGAATGATCGCCCCCACCAGCGCCACCAGCAGCACCAGCGACGCCACCTCGAAGGGCGCCGCCCAGTTGCGGAACAACTTGTCGCCCAAGTCGCTGAAGGCGATGACCGTGATCTCTTCGCTCTCGCCGGGCCACTCGGCGGAGACTACAGCGAGGATGGACAGGGCCAGGAAGGCGGCGGCGGCCAGGGCTGCGAAGGGCCGCTGCGGCCCGTCCAGCGCCCCCGGCATGTCCCGTACCCGCGTGAGCATCATGGCGAAGAGAATGAGGATAGTCACGGCGCCGCCGTAGATGAGGACCTGGACTATGGCCAGGAACTCGGCGGAGAGCAGGATGAAGACGGCGGCCACCGCCAATAGGGCTGCGATCAGGAACAGTGCGGCATGCACGACGTTCCGGGCGAGAACTACCCCCAGACCGCCGAGGACAGTCAACGCGGCTACGAAGTAGAAAATGACCTCTTCGTAGCTCATGGGCCTAGGGCCGCCTCGACGACAGCTCTACGCCCACCTTCTGGTCACTCTTCTCCTTGACCGGCACCTTCGCCTTCTCCTCCCGCGAGTGCACCTTGGCCGCCCACCCGGAGTGCGCTATGCCCATGGGCTCCCGAAATGGATCCTTCAGGTCCCCAGACTGGGACTGCTGGAGAAGGTCATCCAGGTTCATCACGAGGCCCTTACGATCATAGCGGGAAAGCTCCACGCCTTCCCACGTGTTGTTCATCACAATGGCATCGAAGTTGCAGACCTCGACGCAGATATCGCAGCGCATACAGCGAGCGTAGTCGATAAGGAATCTGTCGATGATCTTCTTGCGCTTGCTCTTGCCCTCCGCGAACTTCCGGTTGTCCTTCATGGTCACCGTCATGCAGCTTACCGGACAGTAGCGGGCGCAGACCTGACACCCGGTGCAAAACGGCTCGTCCGTCTCGAAGTCCCAGAGAAGGACGGGCAGCCCCCGCGACCGGTGGGGGAGCTCCTTCTTCGCCTTCGGGTACTGTACCGTGACGGGCCTGCGCAGCGCCGCCGATACCGTCGTCTTGATCGCTCTCAACACTCCTAGCATCTACAGCACGCTCCCAACCTTGTGCAGACGCGGTGAGACCACGCCTGTCGCCCGCCAGGCTACTCGGTATGTGATGTAGCCCGCGGCCAAAGCGGCCATCCCGGACAGGGCGCCCAGCACCCAGTCCGGCCACTCGTAAACAAGCACCCAGCCGTTGATGACTATCTGCAGGAAGGCAAAGGGCAACAGCACCTGCCAGCAAAAGCTCATCAACTGGTCGATGCGAAGGCGTGGAAGCGTCCCGCGCAACCACATGAATAGCAGGATGAACAACGAAGTCTTCACAACGATCAAAGGGACCTGCAAGCCGGCACCCGCCCCGTTGCCCAGCGGCCAGTTCCAGCCACCCAGGAAGAGCAACGACGCCAGCACGGAGATCAGTACCATGTTCGCGACCTCCGCCATCTGAAACATAGACCAGCGGATGCCTGAGTATTCCACGAACGGACCGCCCACCACCTCGGACTCCGCCACCGGAATGTCGAAGGGCTGGCGATACAGCTCGGCCAGGCCAGCCACAAGAAAGATGAGGAACGCCAGTGGCTGCCAGACCACGAACGGCACCCGCCCCTGGCCCTCCACCAGCTCCGCAAGGTTCAAGCTCTGGCCGATCATGGCCACTGCCAGCACAGCCATTACCAGCGGAATCTCATAACTTATCAGCTGGGCGGCGGCCCGCGCCCCGCCCAGCAACGCGTACTTGTTGTCCGAGCCCCAGCCCGCCATCAAGAATCCCACAATGGACACCCCTGACACGGCAACAATGTAGAACAAGCCCAGCCCCAGGTTGCGCACGAACAGATCCGCCGTGAAGGGGAGCGTCACGAGCGCCATGAACACCGGCACCACCACCACGAATGGCGCCAGCTCAAACGTCCAGCGGTCTGCGGTCTGCGGTCGTAGGTCCTCCTTCGTGAGGAGCTTCACGGTGTCTGCCACACTCTGGAGCGTGCCGTAGGGGCCCACCCTCATCGGCCCCAGGCGCATCTGCAGACGCCCAAGCACCTTGCGCTCCACATAGGTGAGGATTATGACGGCCAGCGGCACTGCCGCCGCTATGATCCCCATGCGGACCAGGCCGTCCGCCCAAGGGTTGTCGCCGATCAACGGTCCACCTCGCAGAGGACGATATCGAACGAGCCCAAGTTCACAATTGTGTCGGCAACGTATGTGCCGACGGACAGCGCCTTCAGCGCTGAGAGGTTGCAGAAGGCCGGCGAGCGGATCTTCAGCCGGTAGGGCCTGCCCGCTCCCTTGGAGACCAGGTAGATACCGTACTCCCCTCGGGGCGTCTCGTTGCGCATGTACACCTCGCCTTCGGGTAGACGCAACGTCTGCTGCAACCCTTCCGCCATGATGGGGCCATCCGGCATCTGTGCCAGCGCCTGCTCCACGATGTGCGCCGACTGGCGCATCTCCTCCAGGCGTACCAAGTAGCGGTCGTAAACGTCGCCCTGTGTGCCCGTCGGGATCTCGAAATCGAACCGCTTGTAGATGGAGTAAGGCTCAGCTCGGCGCAGATCGTGCTTAAGGCCGGTGGCTCGCAGCATCGGCCCGGTCACGCCCCAGTTGATGGCGTCCTCTGGCGTCAACGGGCTCAGCCCCCGACAGCGTGTTGTGATCACCTCGTTCTCCGTCATCAGGCCGTCGATGTCGTCGATACCGCGGCGAACGACGGCCAGCACCTCACGACAGCGCTCGCGGAAGTTCCCGGGCACGTCCCAACCCACACCGCCCGGACGGAAGTAGCTGTACATCATCCGCTCACCCGTAACCTCCTCGAACAGGTCCAGGATCGTCTCTCTGTCGCGGAAGCTGTACATGAAGGAGGTGCCGAACAGGCCGACATCCGAGCCGAAGGCACCCATGAACATGTGGTGGCTGGCAATCCGGTTCAGTTCCGTCATGATGATGCGGATGTACTCGGCTCGCTCTGGCGGCTCGATGCC
>CAYFYG010000029.1:0-3096 GCA_964347225.1 uncultured Dehalococcoidia bacterium
GCGCCTACATCGGCGACGTCGCCTTCGATATCTCCGCCGGGCCGCCGAGACCGGGTAACATCGTCCTCGTGACCTCTGACGGGGATGTCCAGGTGGTTGCCGAAGATCTTAGCTACCCGAACGGCTTGGTGATCGCTGCGGATGGCAGGACTCTGATAATGGCGGAAACGGTCGGCAGGCGCCTGACCGCCTTCGACATCGCCCCGAACGGGACGCTTTCCGGGCGGAGGACGTTTGCCGATCTTGCGGCCGGTGCAATTGGAGGGGCGCATCCCGACGGCATCTGCGTCGACGCCGAAGGGGCGGTATGGGCCAGTTCTCCGCCAACCAGCGAGTTCGTTCGGGTGAAGGAGGGCGGCGAGGTTACCCATCGGATTGGCGTTCCCGGCAAGTGGGCCGTGGCCTGCATGCTGGGGGGAGAGGATCGCCGGACGCTCTTCCTGTGCACCGCCGAGACGACGCTGCAGGACCTCGGCCAGGGGAGGTCCGTCGGATGGATGGAGACGGTCCGGGTCGAGGTGCCGGGAGCGGGCTGGCCCTGACCTGATGTCGCAGCCGACAGGCGTGGCCGTGATGAAGGCGAGGCGGCGGTGGATGGCTTCCCGATGGAGCCAAAGGAGCGTAGAGGACGTATCACTGTTTGGGCGGGCAAGCGTTCGCGCTATCAATGTTGTGGTGAGCCCAACACACGAAGCAATGTAGCGACCGCTGCTCGCCCTTCATCTTCTCTGTCCTGGCCAGCGCTGAACACACCGGGCCGGCCCCAGCTCGCAGGCGTCTCGTGAGTCCCGCAGCACTGGTTGACTTGCATACCCCCGCGGGGTATACTTAACCCGCGATGCCTGTCTATGAATATGGGTGTTCCGCTTGCGGTCACCGCTTCGAGAAGCTGGTTCGAACCATCTCTGGAGACGAACCCGACATCATCTGCCCGTCTTGCCAAGGAGAGGAGACGGAGCGGCTGGTCTCCACCTTCACCTTGGGGAGCGGCGGCACATCGCCTGGCCTGCCCAGTGCAGCCCCGGCTATAGGCAGCGGGTGAAGTCCAACTCGCTGCTGATCCCGTGAGGGTCAAATAGCCGACACCTGCGACTGGCTTCCCGTTGACCGCCCTCAGCCGCGAGTAACGTCCAGCGCAGGCGGCGTCTCCTAACGTAGCAGCGGGCGGCAGCTATGGCGCAAACCCCCAGACCTGCCTATAATGGGTGCCACCCCTCCGGAAAGGAGCTGTCGCTATGCCGCAAGCGCCTACACCGTATGCGTATTTCCAGAAGCAGTTCGTGCCCCTGGCCGAGGCAAAGATCGGGATAATGACCCACGCGTTCAACTACGGCACGGGGGTATTCGAGGGCATCCGCGGTAACTGGAACGACAGGGAGCAGCAGCTCTACCTGTTCCGCATCAAGGAGCACTACGATCGCATGCGTCGGAGCTGCCGCATCATGCGGATCGAGTTCCCGTTCTCCAACGAGGAACTGCACTCGCTGACCACGAAGCTGGTGGAGATGTGCGGCTATGGGGAGGATGTCTACGTGCGTCCGCTGGCCTACAAGAGCTCGGAGGTACTGGGCGTTCGCCTGCACGACCTGGAAGATGGCTTTCTGGTGTTCGTTGCTCCCTTCGGCCCCTATCTGGATATCGAGAAAGGGGCGCGCTGCTGTACGTCCTCTTGGCGGCGTGTGGAGGACACGGGCATTCCCGCCCGAGCCAAGATCACCGGCATCTACGCCAACTCGGCTCTGGCGAAGACGGAAGCTCATCTCAACGGCTTCGATGAGGCGATCATGCTGGACGAGCGGGGCCATGTGTCCGAGGGGTCGGGGGAGAACATCTTCATCGTCGAAGGGGAGCGGCTGGTGACTCCGCCGCCGTCCTCCAACATCCTGGTGGGCATCACCCGCGAGACGGTAATGACGCTGGCCCGGGAGGAGCTGGGGATGGAGACGGTGGAGCGGGACATCGACCGCAGCGAACTCTATGCCACTGAGGAGTGCTTCATGACCGGCACCGCTGCCCACGTGACGCCGGTCGTGGAGCTGGATCATCGCTCCATCGGGGACGGGAAGATGGGGCCGGTGACGGAGCGCTTGGTGCGGCTCTACTTTGACGTCATCACCGGGCGCAACCCGACGTACGCCTCCTGGTGCATGCCGTGCTACTCAAGGGTCAAGGCGTAACCGTAGAGCGGCCGCGGCGCATCCTGGGCACTGTGCTGCCGGTGCTGCCGTCGGCTATCGCCGCGGGCCTGGCGCTGGCCCTGGTCGCCAAGGTGGCCACCTGGCCGGTTTCTGCCACGCAGTTTGCGGCCATCGTCGCGGCCATCGTCCTGTTCGTCCTGGCTGGGCTCTTCGCCTTCTGGGGCTACGCCTGCTACAGCCTACACTACGTGCTGGAGAGCCGCGGCCTGACCATCGTCTGGGGGACGATGAGGCACTTCATCCCGATGGAGCGTATCGAGGGGATGTCGGCGGGCCGGGGGGAGGATCGGCCCCACCTGCGAGGGCTCAGCTGGCCGGGGCTACACGTGGGCCGCGGTCAATTGGACGAGAGGGAGGCTCTGTTCTACTCCACGCACAGCTCGCCCGAGGAGATCGTCTACGTGCGGACGCCGGTGGTCACATACGCCGTGAGTCCGCAGGACCCGCCGCGGTTTATAGACGAGGTGGAGCGGTTCAAGCAGGCGGGGCGCGCGGGCGGCACGGAGTCAGTACAGCGGGACATAGTCGGCGGTCACCCGATCTGGGCCGACCGCGTGGCCCAGTGGCTGGCGCTGGCGGGCATCGTCATCAACCTGGCCCTCTGGGGGTACATCTTCGCCATCTACCCGGACCTGAACGAGACGATCACGATCGAGTTTCCGCCCCTGGGCGAGATCACGGATGTCCATTCGCGGAGCGAGATCCTGAAGATACCGGCGGCGGCGCTGGCGGTGCTGGCCATCAACCTGATAGCGGGTCTGGGCTTCCAGTGGCGGGAGCGGGCGGCCAGCTATCTCCTGCTGACCGGCAGCGTGTTCCTGCAGCTCCTGTTCTGGGTCTCGGCGGGCATCGCCGTAGCGAACGCCTAGACGGCCCTGCCGATGCGCCGATTCCTCCT
>CAYFYG010000030.1:0-11037 GCA_964347225.1 uncultured Dehalococcoidia bacterium
ACTGACCTTGAAAGGTCATCATGTCTGGCGTGCACCAGACAGAGGAACAGAACGAAGAGATCCTCGCCCTCTTACGGGAACAGAACGACCTGTTGCGAGAGCGGCTCGCCGGCGAGAAAGCCTCTCCCAGGGCCCGACGGAAAGCTAAGGAAGCAGGCGAGCCTCCTTCGGAGTAGAAGGCCAGCCGCAGCTGACCTGGCGTCTGCGGTGCCCAGAGGATCGCCGAACTCCACGAAGCGGAGATGGTGGTCGCGCCCTCCATCAAGACGGAGGGGAAGGTCTACCAGTTGAGCCGATAGGCTTTCGTGCCCCAATGTCCTTATCTGCCCATAGAATCATCAGGACCAGAATGCCTGCCGCAGCCACCAGGCCCCACACCAAGCCCCACAGGACCCAGTTAACCCCTTCAGTAGTGTCAGCCTGGAAGGTCATGGCTGCGCTTCTTTCCACCTCCCCGTCGATCCGAGAAGTGGCATAGACCAAGTGAGAGCCCTTTTCCAGCCCAAGGACTGTGTAGGACCACCTGCCGGAGGAGTCAGCCTCAGTAGAGGCGACGATGGCAGTAGGGGAGTGAATGTAGATATCAACGATCCCCCCCAGGGGAGCCACCCCGTTAAGGGTGACGCTTTCGGTGTCGTCTGAGTCAGGCTCCTCTTCCCGCGAGACCTCATCCACGGATATCGCGTCTGGGTTCTCCGGTAAGTAGGGAACCTGCTCGGGCGGTAGGGGAAGGATCGCCCCTGGTGAAAGGCCGTCCACCGGCTGCGCGGACTGGAAGCAGACCTCTCCCTTTGACTGTTCCTCAGGGGTGGGCTGCGACTCGCCGGAGTTGATGGCCTGGAAGCGTTCCTCGCCGACGGCAGTCTTGAGACAGGCGGTGATATGTTCGTCCAGGACCACTCGAGGAGGCGGGCTGATGGGCGCCGGCACGGACCCGAAACACTTCTCGGCCTTTTCGCGGTCAGCCAGGGTAGCACTAGCCGTGCCTTCCGAGATGGCCGTGAATCGTTCCTCGCCCAAGGCCAGCCTGAGGCACTGGAGCACCTCAAGGTGGATCACGTCATCCGGCGCGGAGACCACAGCGGGGCGCTCGTGGCCCAGGTTATCGAAGCAGGCGATGCCCTTCTGCTCCTCGACTTCGGTGGGCTCTGACTGGCCAGAGCTGATGGCCTCGAAGCGCTCGTCCCCGACCGCTTCTCGCAGGCAGCCCTCCAGCCAGGGGTCCATGGGAAACGGGCCAACATCGGGGGGTAGAGTCCCTGGCGGGAGCGTGTCATAGTCCTCCCCAACGTAGCCCTGGAAACACTGCTCGCCCAGGGTGGTCTCCTCGGGGGTAGGCTGAGCCTGGCCGGACTCGATGGCGTGGAAGCGCTCTTCGCCGAGGGCGTTTATCAGACAGTCGATCAGCTCCGGCGGCATGCCGAAATCGTCCGGCGGCGGGATGGCCGGAGGCGGCGGCACAATGTCGGAGTAGGCCTCGAAGCACTTCTGTACCTTGCTCACCTCCTCGGGGGTGGGCTCAGCCTGGCCGGACTTGATGGCGTAGAAGCGCTCCTCGCCGACGGCGTTTATCAGGCAGTCCATCAGCTCCGAATGGATGTCCGTGTCGTACGGAGAGTCTGGCGGGCCGGGGTCGATGCCGTACTGCTGGAAGCAGGGCTCGGCCTTGCTCATCTCCTCCGCCGTGGGCTCGGACTGGCCGGAGTCGATAGCGTAATACCGTTCCTCACCGACGGCGTTCTTCAGGCATTTGATGAGCCCTGACGGCCACTCCTCCACGGGAACAGGTTCACCATAGGCCCGGAAGCACTCCTCCAGTTTGGGCGCCTCCTCCCGGGTCGGCTGAGACCCCTCGAAGAAGATGGCTTTGAAGCGCTCGTCGCCCAGGGCTGCTCTGAGGCAGCTCTCGACTTCCGGCGGGAAGGGGTCATCGAAGGCAGGCGTGTGGGCGCTAACCCGCAAGACGAAGGCGAAGAAGAGCAGGCCCACAAGTATTGGAAGCGCAAATTTTACCATGCCAATGATTGTGATGCTGGAACTACGCCAACGTTACAGGAAAATTCGCGAAACGAACGTTCTGTAGCAGCTAACGTCTTTGCGGGCGCAGGGCCCAGAAGCTTGCTGGAGCGCCAGCCTCAGCTAGCCGCCAGGCGCTCCCCACCCTACAGCCGCACCACCAGGACGCGGTCTAGCCCCGAGAGATCCTTGCGCACCTCGACCCGCGCCTGCTGGAACGACTCCAGCGCCAATTTTCGCGCCGCCGCGCCCTGCTCCTCGCCGATCTCGACGAACAGCGCCCCGTCGCGCTTGAGGTAGCGACGGCGCCTGCCTGTCGGCAGGCAGGCCTGCCTCAGCAGCCGCTCGATGATCCGCAGGCCGTCCGGGCCCCCGTCCAGGCCCAGAGGCGGCTCGTGCTGACGGATCTCCGGCGGCGCCGCCTCGAAGTCGCCCGTGCGGACGTAGGGCAGGTTGGCGGCGATGACGTCGACGGGGGCGTCCAGGGGCTCCAGCAGGTCGCCCTGCAGGAAGCGAATGCGCATCCCGACGCCGTGGCGGTCGGCGTTGCGTCGGGCGAGGGCGAGCGCCTGTGGCGAGACGTCGGTGGCGACGATGTCGGCCTGCGGCAAGCTCACGGCCAGGGCGACGGCTACGGCGCCGCAGCCGACCCCCACATCCACCACCCGCGTCTCACGTTCCCCCTTCCGTGTCCCGATGAACCCGAGCACCAGCTCGACAAGTGTCTCAGTCTCCGGGCGCGGGATGATGGCCACGGGGGTCACCTCGAAGTCGAGGCCGTAGAACTCCTTCCGGCCGAGGATGTATGCGGTGGGCTCGTGGTCGAGGCGGCGCTGGAGCAGGGCGTCGAAGGCCTTCGCGGCACCGTCAGGCAGCGCCTCAGGCAGGCGCTGGTAGAGGTGCGTACGGTCAGTGTGCAGAGCGTTGGCCAGGAGGAGCTCCGCCTCCAGGCTCGCCTCCTCGCTGCCGGCCCCGGCGAGCTTCTGGGAGCCATGGCGCAGGGCCTCCTGCAACGTCACGCCAACTGCGCCTCCAACAGTCGCGCTTGCTCGTCTTCGCGCATCATCTCGATGATGTCGTCGATCTCGCCGTCGAGGAGAGCGGGCAGGTTGTGCCGCGTGAAGCCGATGCGGTGGTCGGTGACGCGGTCCTGAGGGAAGTTGTAGGTGCGTATCTTCTCCGCGCGCTCGCCGGTGCCCACCAGGGAGCGCCGGGTGGACTCCACCTCCTCCTGCTGCTTGCGCCGCTCGATGTCCAGGAGGCGGGCGCGGAGGACGGCCATCGCCCTGGTGCGGTTCTTGAGCTGGGACCGCTCGTCCTGACAGACGGCGACGATGCCGGTGGGCTGGTGGGTGATGCGCACGGCGGTGGCATTCTTCTGGACGTTCTGGCCGCCGTGGCCGCTGGCGTTGAAGATATCGATGCGCAGGTCCTTATCGTCGACGTGGACGTCCACATCGTCCGCCTCGGGCAGGACGGCGACCGTGGCGGTGGAAGTGTGGATGCGGCCGCTAGCCTCAGTGACGGGCACGCGTTGGACGCGGTGGACGCCACTCTCGTACTTTAAGTAAGAGTAGGCACCGCGGCCGTGGGCCTCGAAGATGATCTCCTTGAAGCCGCCCAGATCGCTCGGGTGGGAGTTCAGCACCTCCACCGTCCAGCCCTTGCGCTCGGCGAAGCGGCTGTACATGCGGTAGAGGTCACCGGCGAAGAGGGACGCCTCCTCGCCGCCGGCTGCGGCCCGGACCTCCACGATGATGTCCTTCTCGTCCATGGGGTCCTTAGGGATGAGGGCGCGGCGCAGCTTCCCCTCCAGCTCCTGCATGCCGGCTTCGCACTGGCTTACCTCGTCCTGGGCGAGGGCGACCAGGTCGGGGTCTCCCCCCTCGGCGACGATGGCGCGGGCCTCCTCGAGAGCCTTCGTGAGGGCGCGGTACTCACGGTACATCGAGACCGTGTCCTCGATCGATGAGTGCTCCCGGGCGAGCGCCTGCAGGCGCTCATAGTCGCCCACGAGTTCGGGACGGGCCATCTCGCGGCCCAACTCCTCGTATCGCGCTTCCAGCGCGGCCAGTTTGTCAAACATTTCGGGTCACCAACACAAGTAGACCCCCCAGTTGGGGGCCCGATGAGATTATATCATGATGGCAAGAGAGGCCTCGACAGTCCAACCCCAGGGTGGTCCGTCCCACCCGGCCCACCTCCGCCTGAGGCGCACAGGCTTTGAACCCCGTTCAGGCTAAGCCCCGCCTAAGAGGGACGTTCCGGGATGTATCTGATGCGCTCGGCCACGTCCGCGAGCGGCACCGTCTCCTGGGAGCCGTCGGCCAGGCGGCGGAGCGACACCGTGCCATCGCGCAGCTCCCGCCGGCCGATGATGGCGGCGTGGGCTGCGCCCAGGGCGTTGGCCTGACGCATCTGCGCCTTCAGGGAGCGCTCCCCTGCGGCCACGACGGCGGCGATCCCCTGACGGCGCAGGTCGGAGGCCAGCCGAAACGCCTGCGAGCGGGCGTCAGCGGTCTGGTACGCGACAAAGACCTGCGGCCGCGCGGTTTCGCCGACGGGCAGCTCCTGGCGCTTAAGGTTGAGCACGATGCGTTCGATGCCGGTGGCGAAGCCGGTCCCCGGCGTCGGCCGGCCGCCAAGCTGTTCGATCAGGCCGTCGTAGCGGCCGCCGCCGCCCACGGTGCTCTGGGCACCTTCCTCCTTCGGCTGGAACTCGAACAGGACGCGCGTGTAGTAGTCCAAACCGCGCACCAGACGGGGGTCGATCACGTAGTCGATGCCGACCTCGTCCAGATAGGACTGGGTTCTCGAGAAGTGGTCGGCACAGGCGTCGCACAGGTAGTCGGTGAAGGGCGGCGCGGCGGCGATGACCGGCTGGCAGCGCTCTTGCTTGCAATCCAGCAGGCGCAGGGTGTTGCGCTGGTAGCGGCCCTCACAGTCGTTGCAGACCTGCTTCAACTTGTCGGCGTAGTAGTCGCGCAGGGCATCCAGGTAACGGGGCCGGCACTCGCCGTCGCCGATACTGTTGAGGTGCAGGGTCAGCCCCTGCAGTCCCAGATCCTCGTACAGGCGGAACAACAGCTCGATGACCTCCGCGTCCACGGAGGCGTCCGCCTCGCCGATCGCCTCGCAGCCGAGCTGGGTGTGTTGGCGGTAGCGACCGGCCTGAGGACGGTCGTAGCGGAAGATGGGGCACCAGTACCAGAGGCGCACGGGCTGGGGCAGGCTGTGCATGCCGTGCTCCAGGTAGGCGCGACACACGGGGGCCGTCCCCTCCGGACGCAGCGCCAGGTCCTGGCCGCCGCGATCCTGGAAGACGTACATCTCTTTCTGGACGATGTCGGTGACCTCACCCACGCCGCGAGTGAACAGGGATGCCTCCTCGAACACGGGCGTCTCGATGCGGCGGTATCCAAATAGGCCACATATCCGGGCGGAAGCCTCCCAGATGCGGTCCCAGTGGGGCTGGTCCTCCGGGAGGATATCTGTGGTTCCTCTGGGGGCCTTGTACTTTCCGGTCATCCTTCGTCTTGCATCCCGGCTTTGTCGCTGAGCATACTAGAATGCGTCACGTCGGAAAACAGTTCTGCGTCAACAATCTACGGCTGCGCGCCGGTTCAGAAGGCGAACCCTGTCCGCTCACATGCGCAGTTCAAGTACCGAGTTGGCATGAGGCCGATACGAGTCGCTCTGCTCCAGATGGCCGCCAGCGGCAGTGACCAAGATGCCAACGAGGCCAAAGGAGTAGCATTCTGCCGAGAGGCCCGTGAGATGAGAGCGGACATCGCCCTGTTTCCAGAGATGTGGAACATCGGATACACGTCCTGCCCTCCCGACGAAGAAGGGCGGCACAAATGGCAGGCTCAGGCAGTAGGTCGAGACGACGCGTTCGTCACGCGATTCAGAGAACTCGCCAGAGACCTCAACATGGCCATCGCGCTCAGCTATCTCGAACGTTGGGAAGGCGCCCCGCGGAATTCAATGTCCCTCATCGACCGCCACGGGGAGCTCATCATGACGTACGCGAAGGTTCACACCTGTGACTTTGCCATGGAGGCCGCGTGCACGCCGGGCGACGACTTCTACGTCTCGACGCTGGATACAGAGCGGGGGCCAGTGGAGGTCGGCGCGATGATATGCTTCGACCGCGAGTTTCCGGAGAGCGCCAGAATACTGATGCTCAAGGGGGCGGAACTCATAATCACTCCGAATGGCTGTACCTTAGACGACGGCCGCATAGGTCAGTTTCGAGCGCGCGCCTTCGAGAACATGGTTGCTGTCGCATTGACGAACTACGCGGTCCCCCAGTGCAACGGGCGGTCGGTCGCATTTGACGCGGTCTCGTTCAAGGAGCCGGACGGTGAGCCACGAGACACTCTCATTGTTGAAGCCGGGGAAGGCGAAGGCGTCTACGTTGCTGAATTCGATATGGAGAAGATTAGGGCGTACAGGGAGCGTGAGTCATGGGGCAACGCCTTCCGGAAGCCGCGCTCCTACGGTCTCTTGACCTCGATTGACGTCAAGCCGCCCTTTGTTCGGAGGAATGCAAGAAGATGAGCGACGAGCGCAGCTCGGCCTCAAGGCCCCAGGTCGTGCAAAGGAGAGGAGAGGCCCGCCCATGAAGCTGAATGGCAACACTGCCATCGTCACCGGGGCGTCCAGCGGCATCGGTCGGGAGACGGCACGACAGCTCGCGCAGGCAGGGAGCAACGTCGTCCTGGCGTCGCGCAACGGCGAGCTGCTGGAGCAGCTGGCGCGGGAGCTTGAGCCGCTGCCAGGCCGCCGCCTCGTCGTCCCCACGGACGTCAGCAACCGCGAGGCGGTGAACGCCATGGTGGACCGCACGCTCCAGGAGCTCGCCTCCATCGAGGTGCTGGTCAACAACGCCGGCGTTGGGCTCAACGCTCCCATCGGTGACGGCAGTCTTGACAACATCCGCTATGTGTTCGAGGTGAACCTGTTCGGGGCCATACACTGCATCCAGGCCGTGACCCCGCACATGAAGGAGCGCGGGCGCGGCACCATCGTCAACGTCTCGTCTGTGATGGGACGTCTGGCTGGCCCCTACAACGGCGCCTACTCCGCCGCCAAGGCCGCCCTCAACGCCCTCAGCGACTCCATGCGTCCGGAGCTAGAGCCCTACGGCATAGGGGTCACGGTGATCTACCCCGGCTATACCATCACCGGCTTCCATCCGAACTCGCTCAGCGAGGTGAAGATGCCGCCACGATCCCGCCTAGTGCGAGGCGTGGGTCCGGAGGCGGTGGCCAAGACGATCTTGCAGGCTATCCGCAAGAGGAGGCGGGAAGCGTACGTGAGCCTGAGTGATGCCGCGGGGGTGACGATCAAGAACTTCTCACCCCGGCTTGTAGAGTGGGGGATGCGCCGGCTATGGCTCTCATCACGCCGACCGGAGGCGTCAGGCGAATGATAGTAGTGCTGGCCGCATGGTGCTAAACTTAGCGATAGAAGATGACTATTAAGCAGTCTGAAATGGCCCAACCGCTCCTGACGAAGGCAGGCGAATACCTGCCCGCCAAAGCGGTGGCCAAGATCGAGGGCGCGTACGAGTTCGCGGCCAAGTGCCACGCCGGCCAGCTGCGGCGCTCAGGCGACCCCGTCATCACCCACCCCCTGCACGCCGCCCAGACGATCGCCTCCCTCCAACTGGATGCCGATACAATAGCGGCCGCCCTCCTGCACGACGTCCAGGAGGACTGCGGCGTCAGCAACGATGAGGTCAAGAAGCGGTTTGGAACTGAGGTGGCGAAGCTGGTGGAGGGCGTGACCAAGTTGGGTCAGATCCCTTGGGAGACCACCGAGACCGTCAGGGGCGACGAACGCATCCAGGCCGAGAACCTGCGCAAGATGTTCATGGCAATGGCCCAAGACCTGCGAGTGCTCATCATCAAGCTGGCCGACCGGCTGCACAATATGCTCACGCTGCACGCCCTGTCTCCCCAGCACCAACTCCGCATCTCCAGAGAGACGATGGAGGTGTACGCCCCCTTGGCCTCGCGTCTCGGCATCTGGGATATGAAGTGGCAGCTGGAGGATCTGGCGTTCCGCTACCTGGACTTCGAACGCTACAGGTTCATCGCCGATATGCTCGACGCCTCGCGAGAGGCGCGGGAGAGCTACGTGGCCCGCGTCAAGGAGATCCTAGACCGGGAGCTGGCCAAGCAGGACGTCAAGGCCGATGTCCAGGGGCGCGCCAAGCACATCTACAGCATCCACCAGAAGATGGAAAAGTACGCCGCCGCCAGAAGGAGCGCCGACGAGATCTATGACCTGCTGGCGGTTCGGGTCCTGGTGGATACCGTCACCGACTGCTACAGCGCCCTGGGCGTCGTCCACGGGCTGTGGCGGCCGCTGCCGGGCGCCTTCGACGATTACATCGCCAACCCCAAGGAGAGCATGTACCAGGCCCTCCACACCACTGTCCTCAGCCTGGACGCGCGGCCCCTGGAGGTGCAAATTCGCACCTATGAGATGCACCACACCGCTGAATACGGAGTGGCCTCCCACTGGCGCTACAAGGAGGGCCGCAAGCGAGATCTGCGCTACGAGGAGCGCCTGGCCTGGCTGCGCCAGCTTCTGGAGTGGCAGCGTGAGATCGCCCAGGCGGAGGAGCTCGTGGAGGCCGTCAAGTCGGATATCTTCCAGGATCAGGTCTTCGTCTTCACCCCCAAAGGGCAGGTGAAAGACTTGCCCAAGGGGGCTACGCCCATAGACTTCGCGTACCGAATCCATACCGACCTGGGCCACATGTGCGTAGGCGCCAAGGTCAATGGGCGGCTGGTGCCCCTCAACAAGGAGCTGAACAACGGCGACGTGGTGGAAATCATGACCAGCAAGTCCTCCAAGGGGCCGTCCCGCGATTGGCTCAACCCCAATCTGGGCCACATCCGAACCAGCCACGCCCGGGGCAAGGTCCGCCAGTGGTTCAAGCGCCAGGAGCGGGAAGAGAACGTCGCCCGCGGTCGCGAGATGCTGGAGAAGGAACTCCACCGCCTCGGCGTGAGCCTCCCGGACGTCCAAGAGGAGCTGCTCAAGCTCTTTAAGTACGACGATCTGGAGGACTTCCTGCTGCGCGTGGGCTACGGCGAGATCAGCACGCACCAGATAGCGACCAAGCTGGCCCATCTGCTGCAGCCGGAGGAGGTCACCGTGGAGCCGCCGGAGGTGCCGGCCCGCGCGACCTACACCACCAGCGTGCGTGTACTGGGCACCGGCGACCTGCTCACACGCCTGTCCCGCTGCTGCAACCCCGTCCCCGGCGATGACATCATTGGCTACGTCACGCGCGGGGAGGGCGTATCCATACACCGCAGCGACTGTCGCAACATCCTCAACGAGGACGAGCGCGAGCGCCTGGTGGACGTGGAGTGGGGCCGGCGCGGCCACCTCTACCCGGTGGCCGTGCACATAGAGGCCTGGGACCGCGTGGGGCTCCTGCGCGATGTCAGCACCATGGTGGCTGAGGAGCGGGTGAACATGGTGGGCGTACATACCCAGGAGCACGAGGACGGCGTTATCACCATCTTTGTGACCCTGGAGACAACCGGCGTCGAGCAGTTGACGCGGCTCCTCAGCAAGCTGGAGGCGATTCGCGGGGTGCTGTCCGTGGGGCGACGGCTGGAAGGCGCTCCCAAGAAGACGTAGAGCCGGCAGGGGCTATCGCCTGCACGCGCCCGCGGGCCAGTTTCGGTAGGCGCCATCCCATCACTGGCGAAGCTGGCGTATAATGGCCGCAGCCTATCGCCAAGCGTTGTCCGCCAGCAGAGGGGGGAGATGCTCGCCAAGGTCAGCAGCTGCGCCGTCGTAGGCCTTGACGGCGAGATCGTCGAGGTGGAGGTCGACATCAGCCAGGGGCTGCCCGCCTTCGCCATCGTCGGGCTCCCGGACGCCGCCGTGCAGGAGGCCAAGGAGCGCGTGCGCTCGGCCATCCGCAACTCCGGTCACGACTTCCCTCTGAAACGCATCACCGTCAACCTGGCCCCGGCCGACCTGCGCAAGGAGGGACCCGCCTACGATCTGCCTATCGCCGTGGGCATTCTCACAGCGTCGGGACAGGCCCCAGCCGCGGAGGACCCCGCAGTCCTGCTGGGAGAGCTGTCGCTGGACGGGCAGGTGCGCCACACCAGCGGCGTCCTGCCCATGGTGGCCCTGGCCCGCGACCGCGGCTTCCAGGCGATCTACGTTCCCGCAGACGACGCCAGCGAGGCCTCGCTCATCGACGGGATACAAGTGGTGCCGGTGAGCACGCTGGGCGAACTTTCGTCCCACCTTCAGGCCGTTCAGCCAATCGCTCCCTTTGTCGCCCAGGAGCCGCAGCCAGCCACCGAGGCCCCGGTCGCCGATGTCGTCGACTTCTGCCACATCCGTGGCCAGGAGCACGTCAAGCGGGCGCTGGAGGTAGCCGCGGCGGGAGGCCACAACGTACTGATGACGGGGCCTCCCGGCGCCGGAAAGACGCTCCTGGCCCGCGCCATGCCCGCCATCCTGCCGAGCATGACGTCAGCGGAGGCCCTGGAGGTGACCAAGATCTACAGCGTGGCCGGCCTCCTGCGCCCGGACACACCCCTCATCCAGCAGAGGCCGTTCCGGGCCCCCCATCACACGGTCTCCCACGCCGGCCTGGTGGGCGGCGGCCGCCACCCCCGGCCCGGCGAGATCACCCTAAGCCATCGCGGGGTGCTTTTCCTGGACGAGCTGCCGGAGTTCCCACACTCCGTCCTGGAGTCGATCCGCCAGCCGATGGAGGACGGCATCGTCACCGTCAGCCGGGCCCAGGGGACGGTAACGTTCCCGGCAACCTTCATGATGGTGGCGGCAATGAACCCCTGCCCGTGACGGTTCCGACTACGGAGTCGAACGCGTACTCGATTACGGCCTTGGCCTGCTTCTTGCCGTCATCGAGCTGCGTCGTGTGAATCACGATTCCCCGAACCAGCAGGGACACGATCTCGTGCCACTGCTCATTAGTAAGTCCAGCATCGTGACGCCGCCTCA
>CAYFYG010000031.1:0-3476 GCA_964347225.1 uncultured Dehalococcoidia bacterium
CTGGACGCCGAGGGCGCGGAGCAGGTCGCCCAGACGATAGTGGCCAGTGGGGGCGAGGCGGCTTCGCTCCAGGTTGATGTCTCGCGGGCAGCGGACGTGGAGCGGATGGTGCGGCAGACGGTGGATCGCTGGGAGCGGCTGGACGTGCTGGTGAACAACGCGGGCATCTACTTCATCCTGCCTTTGACCCAGGTGC
The DNA here is from genome assembly GCA_964347225.1 of uncultured Dehalococcoidia bacterium. Taxonomy (GTDB): domain Bacteria; phylum Chloroflexota; class Dehalococcoidia; order SM23-28-2; family RBG-16-64-32; genus DAOUMF01. The sequence continues at coordinate 197 of CAYFYG010000031.1, forward strand.
CGGAGGAGGAGTGGGACCGCTTGCTCAACATCAATCTCAAGGGCGTGTTTCTGGGCTGCAAGTACGCCATCCCTCAGATGATCGGTCAGGGCGGTGGGGCGATCGTGAACACGGCATCCATCGCCGGCCTGCGCGGGGCCGCGAACTGGACGACCTACTGCGCCTCCAAGGGCGGAGTGGTGCAGCTTACCAAGGCGGTGGCTATGGAGGTGGCCAGACTGAACGTGCGGGTGAACTGCGTCTGCCCAGGGATCATCGACACAGGGATGTTCGACCAGGCGGTGGACCTGGTAGCCGTCGATAGGGATGAACTGGCGGCCACGATCGGGGAGGTTCACCCCATGGGCCGCATCGGCCGGCCGGAGGAAGTGGCGGCAGCCATCCTCTTTCTGGCGTCGGAGGAGGCCTCCTTCATCACGGGCGTACCGCTGTCTGTGGACGGAGGCCTTTGGGCGGGATCTGCACCGCAAGAACGCCTCGTATAGCGGCGGCCGCATGTCGTGGGCTGGGCCAGTAGGCGTTCCCTTCCCAGTACATGCAATTCAGCGCCGATCTACAGAAAGGACTTGCTTGACAAGAAGCGTGTTGTGTGTTACAAACTGACTAGTCGGTATGTGCTCCATCAAGCACGCCGACTGGGAAAATGATGAATATGACTCGACTATTGGGAGAGGAGAGCATCCTCCCCTCTAAGTAGTCATCCGCACCCCCCCACCCCTTTGGGCCGTCCGCCTAAGGCGGACAAGGCGGCGGGCCGATGCCCCCCTCGGCCCGCCGCAGTCTTTTTGCTGGATCCCTTCCCCCAAAATTCCCCGCCGGTTTAACATAAGGGTCGTCCGCCCAACGCCCCGCGTCGGTATAATGGGGCCGTCCATCCCTGGCGGAAAATGTTTACGCACTTACACGTCCACACCGAATACTCACTCTTGGACGGCCTCTCGCGCATGCCGCTGGTCATGGAGCGCGCGCAGGAGCTGGGCCAGGAAGCCGTCGCCCTGACCGATCACGGAGTCCTCTACGGCGCCGTGCAGTTCTACAAGGAGGCAAAGGCCGCCGGCGTCAAGCCCATCATCGGCGTAGAGGCCTACGTCGCCCCCGGCTCCCGCCGCTCCCGTGAGCCCAGCGACAAGCAGTTGTCCCACGTCACCCTCCTGGCCCGCAACGACGCCGGCTACCGCAACCTCCTCGCCGCCGTCACCAAGGCCCATCTCGAGGGCTACTACTACCGCCCCCGAATGGACAAGGAGGTGCTGGAGCAGCACAGCGAAGGCATTGTCGCTCTCTCCGGCTGCACCTCCGGCGAGATCGCCCGCCTGCTCACGGACGGGCGCTTCGAGGACGCCGTCAAGGCGGCCCGCTGGTACAAGGAGGTGTTCGGCGACTTCTTCATCGAGATCCAGGAGCACGGCATCGACGAGGGGAAGGAGCTGAACCGCAAGCTCGTGGAGCTGGCGCGCGAGACCGGCCTGCCCCTCGTCGCCACCAACGACGTGCACTACGTGCGGCAGGAGGACGCCCCATTCCAGGACATCCTCCTCTGCATCGGCACCAACTCATCGGTCCTGGACGAGAACCGCCTGCGCATGGCCGGCGAGCCCGACTGCTACTACCTGAAATCGGAAGAAGAGATGCGGGCGCTGTTCCCCGAGCTCCCCGAGGCCTGCGACAACACCTGGCGCATCGCCGAGATGTGCGACGTCTCGCTGGAGTTCGGGAACCTGCACCTGCCGATGGCGGAGGTCCCGCCCGGCACCACCGCCGAGCAGCGGCTCGCGGACCTCTGCCGCGAGGGCCTGGCTCGCCTCTACCCAGAGGACGCCGAGGAGCCCCGCGTTCGCCTGGAATACGAGCTGGACGTCGTCAGCCAGACGGGATTCGCTGACTACATCCTGGTGGTCAACGACTTCGCTCAGCGCGCCCACAGCAGGGGCATCCGCATGGCCATCCGCGGCTCGGCCGCGGCCTCCATCATCCTCTACTGCCTGGGGGTGACGGAGATCGATCCTCTGGAGCACCGCCTGGTGTTCGAGCGCTTCCTCAACGTGGAGCGGCGGGAGATGCCGGACGTGGACATCGACTTTGCCGAGGACCGGCGCGACGAGATGATCCGCTACGCCGCCGAGAAGTACGGTCAGGACCGCGTGGCCCAGATCATCACCTTCGGCACCCTGGGCGCCAGGGCCTCCCTCCGCGACGTCGGCCGCGCCCTCGGCATGACCTACGCCGACGTGGACCGCGTGGTGCGGGAGGTACCCACGATGCCGCCCTCCTTCGGTGTGATGACCATCGACAAGGCCCTCGAGGAGGGCCCCGGGCTGCGCCAGATATATCAGGACGATGCCCAGATCGGCAAGCTCATCGATACCGCCCGCGCCCTGGAGGGCGTCGCCCGCCACGCCAGCACCCACGCTGCCGGCGTCGTGATCGCCCCCGAGCCGCTGGTCAACTTCGTCCCCCTTCAGCGGCCGTCCTCGGGGGACGAGGACGCCCTGCCCACAACCCAGTACGCCATGAACGATGTGGCCCGCCTTGGCCTGTTGAAGATGGATTTCCTGGGCCTTACCAACCTCACCATCCTCGGCTTAGCCGTCGGCGTGATCCGCGAGACCCAGGGCGAGGAGGTACGCCTCTCGAAGCTGCCGGACGGCGACCCCAGGACGTACGAGATGCTGTCCGCGGGCGACACGTTCGGCGTGTTCCAGCTGGAGTCGGGTGGCATGCGGCGGGCGGTGCAGGAGCTGCGCCCCACCTCCATCAAGGACTTGGCGGCGCTGGTCGCCCTGTACCGCCCCGGCCCCATCCAGCACATCCCCACCTACATCCGCGCCAAGCATGGACTGGACCCGATTAAGTACCCTCACCGGGACCTGGCCGAGATACTGGACGAGACCTACGGGGTCATCGTCTACCAGGATCAGGTGCTGCACATCGCCCAGAAGTTCGCCGGGTACACCCTGGGCCAGGCGGACATCATGCGCAAGGCGATGGGCAAGAAGAAGAAGGAGATGATGTCCGGGGAGGAGCAGCGCTTCCTGGACGGGGCGGTGGCCAGGGGGTACAGCGCGCGCCTGGCCCAGCAGATATACGACCTCATCGAGCCGTTCGCGGGCTATGCCTTCAACAAGGCCCACGCCGTCTCCTACGCCACCATCGCCTACCAGACCGCGTACCTCAAGGCGAACTACCCCGAGGAGTATATGACGGCGGTGCTGATCATGGCCGGGAACCACCCGGCCGGCGCCGCCCAGCGGGTGGCCGAGGCGTACGCGGAGTGCCGTCG
>CAYFYG010000032.1:0-10243 GCA_964347225.1 uncultured Dehalococcoidia bacterium
GGATGCGCGGCCCCAGCGATACCGCCACGCAGCCCGCTTGCCGGGCCATTTCGATCTCCTCCTCCGCGAAGCCGCCCTCCGGCCCGATGATCACGGACACGGTCGCCGGCCGCTCCTCAGATGCCCGCAGATACGAGCCCAGGCTCAAGGCGCGCTCCCCCTCCCACGGGATGAGCCGCGGGCCGGGCCTTGTGCGCCGAGGCGTAGCCGAACGTACCGCTTCCTCTAAAGGCGCAGGCGGATCGACGGCGGGGACGCGTCCACGGCCGCACTGCTCGGCCGCCTCCGTGACGATGCGACGCCAGCGCCGGGTCCGCTGGGAGTCAGCCTTCGTCCTCACCTGGGCGCGGCCGCTGAGCAGGGGCACGAAGCGAGAGACCCCGATCTCCGTCCCCTTCTCCAGCACCAGCTCGAACCGCTGAGGCCGGATCAGTGACTGGCAAAGCACCAGCTCGACGGAAGGCTCCGGTGGGGACGGCCGCTCTCCAACGACGAGAGCGGAGGCGCCGCGGGCGCTGACCTCGCTCAGCTCCACCTCGTAGTCGCTGCCGTCGCCGTCGAACAGGACGACGTGGTCGCCGCGCTGGAGGCGGAGGACCGTGGCCAGGCGCCGGGCCAGCTCCGGTGGCAGCACCACCTCGCGGCCGGCCACGGTGCCCGGCGGGACGAAGAACCTACGCACGACCAGAGTTTCCCGCCGTAATTGCCCGCCAGACGCCCTCGCCTTCGACGCCGTCCACCTCGAGCCCGGCGTCGGCCAGTACGCCGCCCAGCTCGGCCACGGCGTCCTCCAGAAAGCCGCTGATGATGAGGGCGCCGCCGTCCTTGAGAGCGCCCGCGAAAGCCCCGGCCAGCCGCTCGATCGTGTGGCTGCTGATGTTCGCCACGATAACGTCGAACCTCTCCCCCGGTGTGCTCTCGGGGAGTGTCCCCTGCCGGATCTCCACTACGTCCCCAACCCCGTTCGCGGCAGCGTTCTCGCCGGCCGCCTTCACCGCCTGCGGGTCGATGTCCAGGGCGACGACGCGGCGGGCACCCAGCTTGGCGGCGGCGATGGCCAGGATGCCCGAGCCGGTGCCCACGTCCAGGATCTCGTCCCCCCGGCGCGCTCGCTCCTCCAGCGCCCGCAGGCACATCGCCGTGGTCGGATGCTGACCGGTGCCGAACGCCATCCCGGGGTCGATCTCCACGACCGTGTCACCGGCTCTCGCTCTGTAGGTGGCCCAGGAGGGCCTGACCAGCAGGCGTTGCCCCACGCGCCGGGGCCGGAAGTAGCGCTTCCAGGACTCGCGCCAGCGCTCCTCGGGCAGGCGCCGGGCGCGACGCCAGCGGGGCGGGCGCTGCAGCGGCGCGAAGCGAAGCGCTAGACGCAGCGAGCGACGGACGCGTACCGAGTCGGCACCGGGCGGCAGATAGCCCTTCACCAGCGCAGGCGCGTCCCCGTCCACAACGTAGTCGTCACCTCGGGGCCTGACGGCGGGTTCGATGGCGACGCCGCCGGGGCAGTGCTGGCGGAAGGCGTCGGCGACGGTCTCGGCGTCGATGCCCGTGACCTCCGCGGCTATTTCCAGCCAGTCCGCCGCGCGGGAGGAGGGCGGCGGCACCGCGCTATCCCAGGGCGTCCTTTATCTTGCCCAGGACGCCCTTATTGTCTTCGCCCACCGGCGTGCCGAAGCTCTCGGCCAGGCTCTGGAGCAGCTCCCGCTGCTCGTCCGTCAGGTCAGTAGGCACGACCACGCTGGCGTGGACCAGGAGGTCCCCGCGGCCACCCACCTGGAGGCGGGATATCCCCTTCCCGCGGAGGACAAAGACGCGACCGCTCTGCGTGCCGGCCGGGATCTTGAGAACGTGCGGCTTGCCGTCCAGGGTGGGTATCTCCACCTGGCAGCCGAGAGTGGCCTGGGCCAGGTTCAGGGGGAGATCGTAGATCAGGTCGTCTTCGTCGCGCTGGAAGTGGGGGTGTGGCTTGACGCCGATGCGCAGGTAGAGGTGGCCGGGGTTGCCCCCGTTCATCCCCACATCGCCCTCGCCGGAGAGGCGCATCTGGGAGCCATCGCTGATGCCGGCGGGTATGTTGACCAGCAGCGTGCGGGTCTCACGCTGGCGGCCGGAGCCTTTGCACTCCTTGCAGGGCTCGTTGATGATGCGACCCTCGCCCTGACACTGGGGACAGGTGGCGAGGTTGACGAACTGGCCGAAGAAGCTGCGGGAGACCCGCCTCACCTCGCCGTTGCCGCCGCAGGAGGGACAGCGCGCGAGCTGAGAGCCAGGCTCGGCGCGATTGCCGCCGCAGCGGGGACAGCGTTCGTTGCGAGTGACTTCGATCTCCTTCTCGCAGCCGAAGGCTGCCTCCTCAAAGTCGATCTCGATGTCAATGCGGCGGTCGGCGCCCCGCTGGCCCTGACTGGCGCGGCGGCTGGTGGTGCCGCCGAAGAAGGCGTCGAAGATGTCGCCGAAGCCACCAAAGTCGAACCCCTCGAACGGCCGTCCGAAGTCGAAGCCCTGGAGCCCCGCGTGGCCGTAGCGGTCGTAGGCGGCGCGCTTCTCAGGGTCGGAGAGGACCTCATACGCCTCGCCGATCTCCTTGAACTTGGCCTCAGCCCCGTCCTCTTTGTTGCGATCCGGGTGATACCGCATCGCCAGCTTCCGGAACGCTTTCTTGACCTCCTCTGTGGAGGCGTTCCGGGACACACTCAGGACTTCGTAGTAGTCGCGTTTCGTAGCGCGGGCCATATCCAATCCATTGTATCAGAGGAGGGGTGATGGAAGTGAAGGGGGATTCCTCTCATTTCGCCGGTCTAAGGGGTTGACAAAAGGCGCAGGGCCGTATATCCTCATATTGACATATACGAATCAATCTGTGATACCTGAGATGCCAAGACTATCGGAAATCATTGCCCCTCGACAGACGATCGAGTTCGTGAGTTCGGTCTCTCTCGACCTCATGAATGCCATGTACTTCACGCATCTGGCAGGCCACCAGGACGAGATTGGCCCCTGGCCCGCGCAGGTGCGAAGGGAGATGGAGCCGGACCACCTGGCGGAACTCGATTTCCTGTACACCTTCCCGAAGGGGCAGCCGGGAGTCATGGGAGCCATGGGCGACAACCTGTTCGCCCACCGTGAGTCCTGGGAGGACACGGCCTCCCTCCTAGGCTACGTGCAAGGATTGCCCGCGGGCGTGGGTGAAGGTGAGCGGGATCGCGGCATTCAGGGCCTGGCATTTTACGAGGCGTGCACGCTGTTCGATGGCGACGAGGGAGCCGCGGCGAGCGCGCCCCCTCGCGACGCCCTGGCACAGGAACTCCAGAAGGCAGACGTGGACGTGCAGGCCGCTCTCGCCGTCTACGATCGCCCGGAGGAGCTTCGCCAGCGGATGATTCGCTTGATCGAGCGCTTCTACGACGAGCATTACCGCCACGACCTCGATCGTCGGATGCCCTGCCTGGAGCGCAGCGTGGCGGCGCACCGCAGCCAGCCTGTCGGTGACATCAACGAGCTTGCTCGCCGCTTGACGGGTCGGCCCAAGTCCTGCCTGGAGGACGTCTGCCTGGGGCCCTTTGATTCTCTGATCTTCGCACCCTCGCTGGATATGGGGCCATATGTTTCCTGCGCGTGCATAGGGCGCATCCACGGCCTCTTCTACCCGTGCGAGGCAGAGTTCATGGGGGAGGCGCCCGCAGAGACTGAGGGGATGCGCCGCCTCGCCCGCATACACAAGGCGCTGAGCGACGAACAGCGGCTGCGCATCCTGCGCCTCCTCCGGGAAGGCGAGATGTACGCCCAGGAGATCGTTGAGCGAACCGGCCTGCACCAGTCGGCCGTGTCGCGCCACCTCGCCCTCATGAAAGCGGTGGGACTGGTGGACGGCCGACGCGAGGGGAACATGAAGTTCATCTCCGTCAACCCGGCGATGAGGGACGAGCTGAGCAAGACGCTGGACCTGTTTGCGCCCCCGCCGACGGCTGAAGAGCGGCAAGCGGGCTAGGGGAAGGGATCATGTGGCAGCACGTCTACGTTTGGGAAAAGCTCCGGGAACTGGATCGGGAACGCCCGGCCAGCCATCACGCGCCTGAAAAGCGACAGAAGACCCGTGTCGCGGCGGGCGTCATGCGCATGACGGGGCGCCTGTTGCGCCGCATGGGCGAGGGGCTGGAGTCCTGGGGAACCCATTCTCAACGCGAACAGCGCTGGGAGCAGGAACGCCACAGCTAAGAGGCTCAGCCGCCACCCCCCAGGTTATTCGTCCCGCCCAACCCGCCCCTGAAGGGATTCAGGCTTCGGCCCCACCCCAGGGGGCCCATCGCAGGCAGAATCACCACCAACGATCAGGGCCGGAGCACGCGCTCCGGCCCTTGCCCATTGGGGCGCTTTCGCTCTACACCTCGCGGTACTCGCCCTCTACCGTGCCCTCCTCGGCGGGGCCTTCCCCTTCGCCCTCGCCTGGGGCCTCGCCCTCGGGCGGGGGGCCGGCCTCGGGGCCACCGGCGCCCGGCTGCCCGTAGACGGCGGCGCCGGCCCGCTGCAGCGCCTCCGATAGGGCGTTCACCGCAGTGCGGATGCGGTCAGCGTCCGCCTGGGCGGCCAGAGCGTCGCGCACGTCCTTCACCCGCGCCTCGATGTCGCCGCGCACGTCGGCCGGTATCTTGTCCCCCGCCTCGCGGACGGTCTTCTCGGCCGTGTAGGCCAGCGAGTCGGCCTGGTTACGCAGCTCGATCTCCTCGCGGCGGTGCCGGTCCTCCTCGGCGTGGGCCTCCGCGTCCTTCTTCATCTGCTCGATCTCTTCCTGGCCGAGACCGGTGCCCGCCTGGATCGTGATCTTCTGCTCGCGGCCGGTGCCCTTGTCGTGGGCGGAGACGTGGAGGATGCCGTTGGCGTCGATGTCGAATGTGACCTCGATCTGGGGCATGCCGCGGGGCGCGGGCAGGATGCCGTCCAGCATGAACCGCCCCAGCGACTTGTTGTCGCCGGCCATGGAGCGCTCGCCCTGCACGACGTGAATCTCCACCGAGGTCTGGCTATCAGCGGCGGTGGAGAAGATCTGCGACTTGGAGGTGGGAATGGTGGTGTTGCGGGGGATGATGGGGGTGGCGACGCCGCCCAGGGTCTCGATACCCAGCGTGAGGGGGGTGACGTCCAGGAGCAGCACCTCGCGCACGTCACCCTTGAGGACGCCGGCCTGGATGGCGGCGCCCACGGCCACCACCTCGTCCGGGTTCACGCCCTTGTTGGGCTCCCGCCCGAAGAACCTCTTCACGGTTTCCAGCACCAGGGGCATGCGGGCCTGGCCGCCGACCAGGATCACCTCGCCCACCTGCTCAGCGGTGACTTTGGCGTCCTCCAGGGCTTGGCGGCAGGGGCCCACAGTGCTCTCCACCAGCTCGCCGACGAGCTGCTCCAGCTTGGAGCGGGAGAGCGTGATGTTGAGGTGCTTGGGGCCGGAGGCGTCGGCGGTGATGAACGGGAGGTTGACCTCCGTCTGCATCACGGTGGAGAGCTCCACCTTGGCCTTCTCCGCGCCCTCCTTGAGGCGCTGCAGGGCCATGCGGTCCTTGCGCAGGTCGATCCCCTGGTCGCGCTTGAACTCCTCGATGAGCCAGTCCATGACTCGCTGGTCGAAGTCGTCGCCGCCCAGGTGGGTGTCGCCGGCGGTGGACTTGACGTGGAAGGTGCCCTCGCCGATCTCCAGGATGGAGATGTCGAAGGTGCCGCCGCCGAGGTCGTACACCGCTATCGTCTTCTCCTCAGACTTCTCGAGCCCGTAGGCCAGGGCGGCGGCGGTAGGCTCGTTGATGATGCGCAGGACGTTGAGGCCGGCGATCTCGCCCGCGGCCTTGGTGGCCTGGCGCTGGGAGTCGTTGAAGTAGGCGGGGACGGTGACGACGGCCTCGCTGACCGTATCGCCCAGGTAGGCCTCGGCGTCGGTCTTCAGCTTCTGGAGGATCATGGCCGAGATCTCCGGCGGCGAGTAGGACCGCTCGCCCATCCAGACGCGGGCGTCGCCGTTGTCGGCCGCGTCCATCTTGTAGGCGAGGATCTTGACGTCGCGCTGCACCTCCGGGTCGTCGAAGCGGCGGCCCATGATGCGCTTGATGGAGAAGATGGTATTGTCGGGGTTGGTGACGGCCTGCCGCTTGGCCACCTGGCCCACCATGCGCTCGCCGCTCTTGGCGATGGCGACCATGGAGGGGAGCGTGCGGCCGCCCTCGGCGGTGGTGATGACGACGGGCTCGCCGCCCTCCATCACGGCCATCGCCGAGTTCGTCGTTCCGAGGTCTATTCCTATCGCTTTAGCCATGGGGCGTTTCTCCTTCTAGCGTCGGAGCAAGGGACCGGCCGGCAAGAACCTACCCCGACCTTCCATCCATTCGCTTGTCCCGTGCTCGAACGTTATCATTTTCATCTTAGCCATCGTAGCTGCAGGGCTTCAGCCCTGCCCGACCGCGGCAGGCCCTTGGGCCTGCCGCTACGACGGTTTCTCCTCCTCCCCGCGGCCTTCTTCTTCCTTCTGCCCGCTTTCAGTCGGGGGCTCATCCGTCTTCGCGGGAGCTTCCTCCTCCGCTTTCTCCTCTTCCTCTTTCGCCTTGCCCACCACCACCATCGCCGGGCGGAGGACGCGGTCGTACAGCTTGTAGCCGCGCTGCACCTCCGCCAGCACCTTCCCCTCCTCGCCCTCGGCGTGCATCACCGCCTCGTGCTCGCGGGGGTCGAACTGCTGACCCTCGGCCTGGATGACGCTGACGCCGGCGTTCTCCAGGAGTATCAGGATCTTGCGATGGATGAGGGCGATGCCCTCGAACCAGGTGAGGCCGGCAAGGCGGACGTCGAGGCTGCCCAGGGCCCGCTCCAGATCGTCCAGGATCGGAAGGGTGTTGATGATGAGGGCGGCGGAAGCGAAGCGGCGGTTCTCGTCGCGCTCCTGCTCCACTCGCCGCTTGTAGTTCTGAAAGTCGGCCTCGGCGCGCTGCCATCTGGCCAGATACCTCTGCGCGTCCTCCTTCGCCTCGGCGATTTGCTCCTCGGGCGACTTCTCCTTGGCTTCGGTCGGCTCGGCCTGCGCGGATTCAGGGTCCGGCGGCTCGGCGGGCTTGCGCTTGCGGGGGTTGTCACTCATATTCATCCTCTGTCTTGCTGTCTAGCTGAGGTAGGCTTCCAGGAGCTCCTCCATGATGGAGTCCATGTAGCGCACCATGGAGACAGCTTTGGTGTATTGCATCCTCGTGGGCCCGACGACGCTGATGGTGCCGCGCAGGCCGGAGGGCCCGCCGTAGCGCGAGATGACCACGCTGCACTGCCGCATAGCGTCCTGGGGGTGCTCGCTGCCGATGATGACCGTCAGCTTGTGCTGTCCGGCGCGCGGCAGCGGTATCGCCTTGGGCAGGTTGGGCTGCTCCATCAGGCCCAGCAGGTCGAGGATGCGCTCTCCGTGAGCGAACTCCGGCTCGCGGAACATATCGGCCAACCCCTCCAGGTAGGCCTCTCCAAACCACTCGCCCTCTGCGGAGTCCATCAGGTCGAGCGCCACCCGGACGACTTCGGCCTCCAGGGAGGGATGCTCCACCTGCATGTCGCGGATCTCGTCGGCGCTGTGGCCAACGTAGAGGGAGTTGAGCCGGGCAGCCACATCGCTCAGCTCCTCCTCGGAGTAGGCACGCTCCAGGGTGACGGTGTGCTGGACGACGCTCGCCTCCTGGAGGACGACGAGCACCAGGGCCATGGTGTCGTGCACGCTCACGAGGTGGAGCCGACGGAGGCGGGGGCGGGCCGCTTGGGGGGCGGTGACGACGGCGGCGTAGCTGAGCCGTGCGGCCAGCACCGCGGCCGCCAGGTGGGCCCACTCCGTCACCTCTCCCGCCGCCTGATGGAACTGGTGGCGGATGGTCTGCCGCACCGCCAGGGGCAGCTCCCGGGGCCGCATCAGCGCCTCCACGTAGTAGCGGTAGCCCCTATCGGAGGGGATGCGCCCAGCCGACGTGTGGGGCTGCACGATGTAGCCCTCGTCCTCCAGCCGCGCCATCTCGTTGCGGATGGTGGCGGGGGACACCGGGAGCGCGTGGCGCGACACGACAGCGCCGGATGCCACCGGCTGGGCGGTGCGCACATGCTCCTCCACGATGAAGCGGAGGAGCTGTTCGCGTCTGTCGGTAAGCATTGCCGTTTGCCTTAGCAATTAGCACTCTCAGGGTGAGAGTGCTAACCGAAGCCAGGGTAGCACCAGGGATGAGAGGGTGTCAAGAGGAGGACCGGTCCCGGCCCCATGTTGACCCCTCGTAACAGCCCTTGCTATACTCAGCGCGACCCTCCATCGCGAGTCCAAAGGAGTCATCTGCCATGACGGAAGAGGAAGAAACCCAGGAGAAGAAGGGCGGCAAGGGGAAGCTGCTCGCCCTCCTCGCCTTGATTGGCGCCGCCGTCGCCGCTCTCACTTTTTGGCGCCGCCGCGGCACCCCTGAGGAAGAGGAGGAGTAGCTGTCCGCAGCCCTGCTCCCAATTCCCTCGGGGCCTGGCCCCGCGTTTCCTAGGAGCGATTTGCCAGAGTGGAGATAGCCTGGCTTGGCCAGTCCTGCTTCCGCATTCGCGGGCGGGAGGCGACTGTGGTCACCGACCCCTGCCCGCCCTCAAGTGGCTACAACATCGGCAAGCCGACCGCGAACATCGTCACCGTCAGCCACGGCCACGAGAACCACTCCTACGTTAAGGCCGTAGCCGGCAAGCCGGCCATCCTGGAGCGGCCGGGGGAGTACGAGATACGCGGCGCCTTCATGACCGGCGTCGGCACCTACCACGACGACCGCAAGGGGGCCGTCCACGGGCCCAACGTGTCCTTCGTCATTGAGATGGAGGACGTGCGGGTGTGCCACCTGGGCGACCTGGGGCACACGCCCACCCCCGAGCAGGCGGAGGAGATGAGCGGTGTGGGCGTGTTGCTCGTCCCCGTCGGCGGCCACACCACCATCGATGCTCCGACCGCAGCGGAGGTGGTGAACATCATCGAGCCGGCCATCGTCGTCCCCATGCACTACCGCACGGCGGACGTCCGCAGCGAGCTGGCCACTCTCGAGCGCTTCCTGAAGGAGATGGGGGCCAAGGACTTGGAGCCCCAGCCCAAGCTAACGGTGAGTCGCAGATCCTTGCTCCACGACACACAGGTGGTGCTGCTGGACCATCGCCGCTAGCGGCCGCGGGCAGCCCGATAGGCCCCGGCCACGGCTGCCAACCCCAACAGCGAAGCCGGGACGGCCACCGCCAGGAAGAGGGGCAGGCTGGTTCCCCCGCTCTCGTCGCCCCGGCTCACCGGTAGTAGCCCTCCCTCCCCCAGCGGCAACTGCGCGGTCTCTTCCGCTGCCGCGGGCGTCATGAGCCCTTCGGGAAATACCGGTTCCCGGCTCTCGATGGCCGCCAGCACGACTTCCGCCATTACGGCGTGGCCTTCGTCGTTGGGGTGAAGGTTGTCGGCGGACACCAGCTGAGCGGCGCGCCCTCGGAACAGCGAGTGGACGCTGACGAACTTGACCCTCAGTTCCAAATCGGACACCACCCGCTCGGTGACAGCATTGATGTCACGGACCACCAGGTCCGCCACCAACTCGGCGGCTCCGCCCCTGCCCGAGAGAGGACTGTACAGGTCAAGGACGACGATGTCCGCCTTGGGAGCGGCCTCTCGTAGACTCCGAAGCACCTGCGTCAGGTCGTCCTCTAGGGTGTCCAGCGTCTCCTGCAAGCGCTGCTCGCATTCTGTGGACTGGGGATCGGCTAGGCAGGGCGAGTCGGCGGTCACCAGGGCCAGCAGATCGTTGCCGCCGATGTTGACGGTTATGATCTCCACGTTGTCGTCGGCAGACGAGGTGTCCTCCTGTCGCTCTCTGATCTCGGCCACGGCCCGCTCCAACTGGCCGCCGGGCAGCAGGAGGTCGGAACTGGTAGCGCCCGGGACGCCAAGATTGACCAGATCGAGGCCACGTTGACGGTAGCGTTCGCTCCTGTGGAGGGCCTCATAAGTGACCGTCACGTAGCCGTTCGTGGCAGGGTCCGAGGCGCCCACACCGAAGGCCAGGGAGTCGCCGATTGCGATGTAGGCTGGGGCCTCCTTGGCGCTGGCGGCAGCCGCTGCCGCCAGGAAGGCTAGGGATAGGAAAGCCGCTACGAGCGGCAACAGCCTTGGCATCGATCCGCTATTGGGGTTCTAGGGCAAGTACCCCAGTGGGTTCACCGGCGACCCGCCGATCCAGACCTCGAAGTGGAG
>CAYFYG010000033.1:0-3958 GCA_964347225.1 uncultured Dehalococcoidia bacterium
CTGCCCCGCCGTGCACCCGCAGCCATGGCCCGCCAGATCATTTACCTCATCCTGATGGCGTTCCAGGACACCCTGTTGGGGCGCCATGTGCGGCCGGCTGCCTCGGCGGAGGAGCGCCGCCAGGCACTGGCGGACTTCGTCGGCGGCACGCTGGAGCGCCTGTCGCCCACGTTGCAGCGGGCCAGGCTATAGGGAGGGCAAGAGGTCTAACGTTGTGCCCCCTCCGTGTCGCTCTCATCGGCTGCGGCTTCGTCGGCCGCTTCCACTCCCGCGCCTTGCGCGCGATCATCCGTCAAAGGCTGGTCGACGCCGAATACGCCGCCGTCTGCGACGTCGAGGAAGAGCGCGCCCGCTCCTTCGCCGAAATCGTCGATGTGCCCACGGTCACCACTGACCCCACGGAGGTGATCGACTCACCGGACATCGACGTCGTCTATGTCTGTGTGCCCACAGCCCTGCACAAGGAACTCGTCCTTCGGGCGGCCGAGCGCGGCAAGCACATCTTCTGCGAAAAGCCCCTTGCCACCAGCCTCGCCGATGTGGAGGAGATGGTCGCTGCTGTCTCGGGGGTCAAGGCCGGTGTCGGCCTTGTCCTCCGCCACTCCCCGGTCTACACGGTCCTCAGATCACTGGCTGAGGATCCCGGTTTGGGGCGGCTGATGACGATGATCTTCCGGGACGATCAGTTCTTCCCCATCCAGGGCCACTACCAGAGCGAGTGGCGCAAGGACCACCGCCAGGTGGGTTCCGGAACCCTCTTGGAGCACTCCATCCACGACGTGGATGTCCTGCGCTGGTTCGGCGGTGAGGTTCGGGCCGTACGCGGCACCACTCGCAACTTTGCCGGCCACGCCCGCGTGGAAGATCTCGCCATGGCCCATCTCGAGTTCGTGCAGGGCGCCCAGGCGGAGCTGGTATCCGTCTGGCACAACGTGCTGGGCCGGCCGTCCACTCGGCGGCTCGAGCTGTTCTTCGAGAACGGCTTCTTCGCCACTGACCACGACTTCATCGGGCCCATCCAGCTCCAGATAGGCGCGGAACCGCCCCGCACCATCTCCGAAGACGAAGTGCGCCAGCGCTACCTAGAGCTCGTCGGCCTTCGTGGCGAGCCGTACGAGAATATCCTGTCCCTCTACGCCCTGGAGGACTACTTCTTCTTGAAGGCGCTCGCCGAAGGTGCGGCCCCGTTCCCCGACTTCGCACTGGCCCTGGAGGCCCACCGCCTGGTGGACGCCATCTACCGCTCCTCCGCGGCGGACGGCGAAGCAGTGCAGTTGGCCTAGAGCGACGCCAGCAGGCGCATCTCGTCCCGCATCAGGCGGGTGATGAGGAAGCTCTCCCGCACCCGCTCGCGCCCGGCCGCCCCCGCCCGGTCCGCCTCCTCGGGCTTCCGCAACAGGTAAAGCACCCGCTCCGCGAACTCGTCATCGTCCTCTGCTAGGAAGCCGCCCACCCCGTCCTCCATCTGCAGCGGTATTCCCCCGGCTGGCCCCGCTACCATCGGTGTGCCCTTCCACAGCGTCTCCGACACTACCAGCCCGAACCCCTCCCGGATCGACTTCTGGATCACTACGTCGGAGTGCCGCTGGAAGGCGTTCACCTCGACGTTGCTGACCCCCGTCAGGTTCGTTGCCACGTGGATATCGAGGTCTCCTCGGGTCTGTTCGCGGATCCTCTGGTATATGCCCCAGCCCTCCGGATCGTCCTGCGCCAGCGAGCCCAGCAGGGCCAGTTGCAGGCCCGGCATCTCCTCCCGCACGCGGCGGTATACACGTATTACCCCCTCCGGGTCCTTCCAAGGGTCGAACCGCGAGACCTGGGTCAAGACGGGCCGCTCCAGTTCCACTCCCATCCAACGGGCGATCTGCCGGCACATCCTCTCGGACACGGGCATGTTCTTGGGGCTGAGGGGATCGATGCCCGGCGCCATCACCTGCACCCGCGGATGCTGCAGCGTCTTGGGCACGAACTCCTCCATGGTGAACACCAGAGCGTCGTGCTCCCGCATGAACGGGGTCAGATAACTCAGCAGTCCCGGCTCCGGCTCCGAAGTGTCGATGTGGCAGCGCCATACCCACTTCGCTCCGTCCCGGCCGTGGAAATGGCGCATGGCCAGAGTCTGCGGATCATGGGCGATCACGAAATCGTGGGCGCTCTCCAGGAGGGCGGCGTTGCGGCCGCCGTACATCTCGAAGATCTCCCGGTCCTGCTCCGACAGATGGTAGTCGGCCCCCTGCAGCGCGTTGTGGAACCCCTTGCTCACCCCGAAGAACCGCTCATCGCCCGTGATCACCCGCCACTCCACGTCCAGCCCCAACCCCACATACAGCGGCGCCATCGACCGCAACAGCTCCGAGACACCGCCGCCGTACGCGGTGCTGTTCACGTGGAGGATTCGCCGCCCCCGCAGTTCCCCGGCCAGCTCCTTCAGATCATCCATCACCTGGTGGCCTACGAACTCCTCGTAGGCCACCGGGCTCTGCACGCCGACATCGACCTGTTGCAGCATGACTACCTATAATTGGCTGCGATGTCCAACCGGCTGACCGTCTCCGTCGTCCTCCTCTGGCTAGCTCTCCTCGGTCTGTCCATCGCCCTCTCGGTTCTCGCCGCCTTCCACGACACGCTCCCCGGGGATACCGGCATCATCTCCTGGGCTCAGGGGCTTGCCTTCCCCGGCCAGACCCTCGCCGACTCCATCCGCTCCATAACCTCCACACAGCTGATCCTGGCGAGTGGAGGCGCACTCGCGCTTCTCCTGTGGCTGCGCGGATTCCGGCGCCAAGCCCTTGCGCTCGCGGCAGGTCTTATCATCCTACCCTTGCTTCAAGCCGGCATCAAGCAGATCGTCGATCGGCCGCGTCCGATGGAGGACATGATCGAGCTGCGGGGCTCCTTCAGCAGCCCCAGCTTCCCCTCCGGCCACGTGATGAGTTCCATCTACTTCTATGGCTTCCTGGCCTACCTCGCCGTCGCTCTTCCCCTGGCCGCCCCGGCCCGCGCCGCCCTGGCCGCTCTCGCCTGGGCCGTCCTTCTCCTCACCGGTCCCGCCAACGTCTGGCTGGGCGTCCACTGGCCCAGCGACGTCCTCGGTGGGTACGCCTGGGGGATAGTGCTGCTGCTGCCGGTGATCCTGGCCTGCCAGCGCTTTCGCCGGTACCTCTGACTTTTCCTTAACGTTCACCCCACTGTCCGTACGACTGACAAGCCTGCGGCGTCCCTAAGCCGAACACAACTCGACATAAGGAGGATGCGGCCATGATGGACAATGCGCGCAGCGTCCTGGAGCGTGTGAAGAGGGAGGGCGGGCAGGCGCTGGCTGAGTACAGCCTGATTCTCGGGTTCGTGGCGATGGCGTGCGTGTTGGCGGTGGGTGCCCTCGGTCTGGCCATCGCCGGACACGTTGACAGCTTCGCGGCCGCGCTTCCGTAGCGCTGGCGAATCGGCGGGACATAGAGGGTCAGCCAAGCTGACCACGCTCGGGAGCTGCAGCGAGCGAGAGTGCCTTGCGGTGCGGACGAGATCCGGGCGATTTGGGGGCTGTGGCTTCTTGCGGGCGTCGAGGTGCGCCACCGCCAAGGGATGGCCCGGCAGGTCAGCGCCTGGGGCCTGAGGCCGCAGCGTAGGGCTTTGCCCCACAGCAAACACTGCCCCTGCCCGACTGACAGGGGTGCCCCTTCCATACAGAATTAAGTGGTCGCCTGGTGCTGAACCGAGGAGGGAAGTGTTTGATGTTCACGGCGTCGCTCTCCCTGGAGGCGCTCCAGAAAGGTGAAGGGGCCCCCGGTGGTGAATACAAAGGAACTGAGGATCTCTACCGACAACGCTGGCAGTGGGACAAGTCTTTTGTTGCCACCCACTGCGTGGACTGCTATCCGGGCAACTGTCCGTACCGCGTCTACGTGAAGGACGGGGTGATCCTCTATGAGGAGCAGGCCGGCACATTCCCCATCATTGA
>CAYFYG010000034.1:0-3119 GCA_964347225.1 uncultured Dehalococcoidia bacterium
GAGGAAGAGGTCAACGGTCGCTGCTATCGCTACCTGATAGGGGGCGAGGCGTTCGACTGGCTATTGCTGGCGGAACGGTTGTGTGAGGCCTTGGCCGATCTCACACCGGAGGAGGAGCGCGAGGCCCTTCTGATGCATGGCCGCTTCCCGACTGAGGTGTCCGACGAGACGTTCCGACGGCTCCTGGGCGCCGCCAAGTACCGGGCTCACCTCAACTTTCGGTACGGCGTGCAGGTGGAGGAGGCCCTGCAACTCAGCGTGGCGCAGGAGGTGCAGAAGGAGCGGCTGTGCCGGGTGTGGGAGAACGGACACGTCGATGACGACGTCTGTAGCCGTATCTACGGTGCCAGCCGTCGTGAGCTGTTCGCCAGGTTTCAGAGGGAGCAGGGGCTATCTGGCGATGATGTTTCCTTGGGCGACCTGCACGAGTTCACTTACTGGCTGTTCAAGCACCGCGTGAACAACGCCGATCCTGCGCGGGTGGCCAGCGACACGCGCAAGGGCTTGGCCATGCTCTCTCGATTGCAGGCAGGTTCTCGCTAGACCGAAGCAAAGGGCAAGAATGAGGGCGCGGCCGCCCAAAGGCGGCCGCGCCCAGTCTTTTCGCTGCTAGCGCCTTTGCTGGGGGATCACTCCTCCAAGGAGATGAGATCACCCACGTCGGTGAGGGTGCCGTCGGCCTCCATGCGCACCGGCTGCAGGGTCTCGATGGCGCGGTGGTCTGTGGGGCCGAAGGTGACCGAGATGCCCGGCAGGAACACCGAGGCGCTGAAGCCCTGGATGGACTCGACCGACTGTAGTAGGCCTTCGCGGGTGAGGTTATCGCAGGCCCCGTCGAGGGCTTCCACGACAAGCTCGGCGAGGGACTGGCCGTAGACGCTGAGGGTGCTCAGGCCCGGGCCGCTGTAGGTGTCCATGATGCGCCCGTGCTCCTCCATGTTCGGGTCATCGGCGTCCCCCACGGCGTCGAGCTGGTAGTTGTTGGCGAGGGTGCCGTCCAGCAGGGCGAACCCTTGACCAAGCTGCTCCGGCTCCGTGCCGCCGCCGATAAGGGAGGCCAGGGTCGTGTGGGCGTTGACGTAGCTCACCGCCCACTGCGGGCTGAAGCCCTGCGCGTTGGCGCTCGTGATGGCGAGAGCGCTGGCGGTGGGCACGGCTCCGAGGACCACCACCTCGGCGCCAGCGTCCTGGATGTTGATGATCTGGGCGCTGAGGTCTGGGGCCCCCGGCTCGTAGGACTGCTCGGCGACCAAGAGAGCGGGGTCAGCCAGGTTGTCCTTGACGGAGTTGAGGTAGTCTTCCCCGAACGGATCGTTCTGGTAGAGGACCGCAACGTTCTGTCCCGGGAAGTTCTCGTTGATGTAGGTGGTCATGATCTGGGCATCACTGGCGTAGTCGGGGATATAGCCGAAGGTCCAGGGCCATGTCTCAACGTTGGCCCAGCCGGTGAAGCCGGTGGAGACGAACAGGTCGGGGATACCGTCTGAGGTGTCGCCGTCGCCGTTTTGGTCGTTGAGATAATCCACGGCCCCCAGGTGGGCGGCGGTGCCCAGGGCGCCCACGATCGCCAGCACTTCGTCCTGCTCGACGAGCTTCTTGGTCTTCTCCAGGGCCAGCGCCGGGGCGTACTGGTCGTCCTCGGCTATCAAGGTGATGCTCCGGCCGCAGACGCCCCCGTCCTCGTCGTTGACCTTGCTGAAGTAGGCGTTCATGGCGGTGGTGATGATCCCGTAGGGCGTACCGCCCGTGCCGGCCAGGTCGTTGGTGTGGCCGAGCTTGATCTCGGTGTCGGTGACACCGGGCCCGGGCGTCACCCCCTCGACGGGAGTCTCGTCGGCGGCTGGTGTCTCACCCGTGGGGGTCTCGCCCTCCTCCTCTTCATCGTCGCAGGCCACGGCGGCTACCAGCAAGACTGCCGCCAGGACCATGATCCATAGCCAGGGTCTGCGCAGCATTTGCACGATCCCTTGTCTCCTTTCTGGTGAGTCGTCTGGTTTTTCTTTCGCTCGCCTCAAATAGACATCACCTCCCGGCGGTCACGGTCTGCCGGTGTCCTTGCCGCCCCAGGAAAGCCGTTCCAGGGTCTGCCCCAGACGGGACCTGAGGGCGGCTGGCAACCCCCGCGCCGCGTCCGCCACCTGGGCCGGTCGCAGGCGGGCCAGGCGGTGCAGGAAGCCGGCCACACCATGCGGCATTAAGATAATAACGCCAATGAGGACAGCTCCGTAAACCGTGGGCCAAAGCTGTTTCCCCTGTTGTTCGCCGAAAATGCTGGTCGCTGCGTCGGTGGCCAGGTCAGGCAGGAAGACAACTACGAAGCCGCCGATGATGGCACCCATGATGGAGCCCAAGCCCCCGATGACGATAGCCGTGAAGTAGTTGATGGAGAGGATGATGCCGATAGTCTCGGGGCTGATGCGTCCGAAGAAGGTGAGGTAGATTCCCCCTGCTATGCCGGCGTAGAAGGCGCTAATGGTGAAGGCCAGAACCTTGGAGCGCGCTACCGAGATGCCGACTGCCATTGCGGCCACCTCGCTGTCGCGGACAGCTACGAACGCCCTTCCCCAGCGGCTGCGGACGATGAGTAAGGCGATGGCGGCCAGAACCACGGCGGCGAACAGGGCCAGGAAGAAGAACCACTGGTCGCGGCTGATGAGGTCTTCCAGGAACGGCGGCTGCGGCGGCTGGGGCACGCGGATGCCCAGGCGGCCGCCGGTGAGGCCGTCGTATTTCGTCAGGACGGAGGGCAGGGCGAGGACGAGGCCGAGGGTAGCCACCGCCAGGTAGGGGCCGGAGAGACGTAAGGCCGGGACGCCGATGGCGAGGCCAGCGGCGGCGGCCACGAGGCCACCCATGATTATGCCGCCCCAGAAGGGCCAGGCCGCCTGGTCAATGAAGCCCAGGTGCTCCTTGCTGTCTGTAAGGATGGCAGCAGTGTAGGCGCCTATGGTGACGAAGGCGCCGTGGCCCAGGGAGATCTGGCCGTTGTAGCCGGTGAGGATGTTGAGCCCGACGGCCACTATCGCCCAGGTGGCCACGGTCGTCAGCTGGAACGTGCGGAAGGTGCCGACGGTGAACGGCATCCAGCAGATGAAGGCCAGGAGGACGGCCACCGACGC
>CAYFYG010000035.1:0-4544 GCA_964347225.1 uncultured Dehalococcoidia bacterium
AACTTTGCGTCATCCGGATTTTCGTGGCTACACGATGGGCAGAGCACCGTTCCCCTTCCGCCATTCCCGTCAGTCTTGGAGTACCCCAATCGTGCGTGAATTTGGGAGCAATGTCAACGCAGCTGGGGTATCGCGGTGAAGCTCGGTGAAGCTAGAGTGCTTCCCAATAGGCGATTCGAGAGGGCACACAACGTCCGCACAGTGTCCAATCTCAGGCACCGGATAGGTGGCTCAGAGCGCGCCGGCGTACCGCACGCAATGGCGAGCCGGAGGTCGCCCGTCTACAATTGAAGCGCGGCGACTGGGATCGAACGTCCAGCCGCGCGATACGGAACGGACTTCTGACTTGACGCTAATCCGCACGGTCGGCCTGACAAAGCGCTACGCGAGAGTCACCGCTCTCGACGCGCTGGACCTTGAGTTGGAGTCGGGCATCATCGGCCTGGTGGGCGCCAACGGCGCCGGCAAGAGCACCCTCATCAAGCTCCTTCTCGGTCTGCTGGAACCCACCAGCGGCTCCGGCGAAGTCATGGGGCTCGATGTCTTCCGCCAGGGCCCGGAGCTACGTCAGTTCGTCGGCTACATGCCGGAGCACGAATGCCTGCCCACGGACGTCTCCGCGACCGAGTTCGTCGCGCATATGGCGCAGATCAGCGGCCTCCCGCGCGCCGCTGCCCGCGAGCGCACGGCCGAGACCCTGCGCCACGTCGGCCTGTTCGAGGAACGGTACCGCGACATGCGCGGCTACTCCACCGGCATGAAGCAGCGAGTCAAGCTCGCTCAGGCCCTGGTCCACGACCCCCGGCTGATGCTCCTTGACGAACCGACGAACGGGCTCGACCCGGAAGGCCGCGACGAGATGCTGCGCCTCATCCGCCGCATCGGCACCGAGTTCGGCATCGCCATGATCCTCTCGTCCCACCTCCTGAGCGAGATCGAACGGGTCTGCGACCACCTCGTCGAGATCGAAGACGGGCGCCTCGTCCGGTCCGAGTCCATGACGGCACTCACCGCGCCTATCCGCGTCCTCGCCATCGAGGTGGACGGCGACGGCGACCGTCTGGCAGACCACCTGCGTGAGCGGGGCGTGGCGGTGAGCCGAAGCGGCCGCTTCCTGGTGGTGCAGAAGGAGGAGGATGCCCTGCTCGATCTTATCCGGGACAGCGTCGTCGACCTCGGGCTCGGCCTCGTTCGGCTGGAGCAGGGCCGCCGCCGGCTCGAGGAGCTGTTCCAATCGCAACCCGCCCTGGAAGAAGAGGGAGACCCCCGTGTCTGAGACCACAGCCGGCAGCATCTACGACGTCGGCTACCAGCGGTACGAAGGCGTCCGTCTCGGGCGGCGGCACGCGATCTGGGCGCTCTACGTCCACAGCCTTCGCGGCGTGTTCGGCATCGGCCGCTCGCTTTCG
This sequence comes from uncultured Dehalococcoidia bacterium, assembly GCA_964347225.1. Taxonomy (GTDB): domain Bacteria; phylum Chloroflexota; class Dehalococcoidia; order SM23-28-2; family RBG-16-64-32; genus DAOUMF01. The sequence continues at coordinate 1,410 of CAYFYG010000035.1, forward strand.
AGCAAGGTGGGTCCTATCGGTCTCGCTGTGATCGCGTTTCTTCCAGCGCTGGTGCAGCTCGCGGTCGCCTCGATCGCCCCGGCGGATATCGAGGTCATCCGGCCAGAGGAGTACTACAACATAATCGAGGTCGTGCTCGCGGTTTTCTGTGCTGTCGTCGCGCCCGAACTCGCCGGCCGCGACCAGCGTACGCAGACGCTCTCGCTCTATTTCTCGCGGGCCCTAAGGCGAGAGGACTACGCTCTCGCCAAGTTCGCTGCGCTCGTCACGGGCATGCTCGCGATCACCGTGATTCCGCAGGCGCTGATGTTCGTCGGCAATGGCCTCGCGGGCGACTTTGGCGACTATCTGCAGGACAACTGGACGGACCTGCCAGCGATCCTCGGCAGCGCCGTTCTGCTCTCGTGTCTCGTCGCCAGCATCGGCCTCGTCATCGCGGCGCAGACGCCCAGGCGAGCCTACTCCACCGTCGGCATCCTGGCCGCCTTCGTCCTCACATCCGCTGTTGGGGCGAGCATCTTCGAAGCGGCCGATCAGGACGTGGGACGATTCGCCCTGCTCCTCAGTCCGGGTCACGTCGTCCAGGGCTTTACCCACTGGTTCTTCGGCGCCACGTTCGATCCCGATGCGCAGCACGCGGAGGCGGACCTCCCCGGCGTCATGTACGCGATCGTCGCGGTCTTGGCGACGGTCGTCATGCTCGCCCTCCTGTTGCGCCGCTACGAGAAGATCTCGCCATGAAGACGCCCCCTCAGGCGCACCCCGGCGGCTCAGCTTCCGCAGCGGCCACTGTCGAAGTGGCCAACGTCTCCCGCTGGTACGGCAACGTCGTCGCCGTCAACGACGTGGCATTCTCGCTCGGGTCCGGCATCACCGGGCTCCTCGGCCCCAACGGCGCTGGCAAGAGCACCATCCTCCACATGACCGCGGGTTTCCTTCGCCCGTCGAAAGGCACGGTTCGCATCGCCGGCAGACCCGCGTGGCGGAACCACGAGATGTACGCCAACGTCGGCCTCGTGCCCGAGAAGGAAGCCGTCTACCCGTTCCTCACCGGCTATCAGTTCGTGCTCCTGAGCGCCAAGCTCTACGGCCTCCGCGACCCCGCAGACGCCGCGCGCCGCGCCATCCGCGCCGTTGACATGGAAGCGTCCCAGGGCCGACGCATCGGCGGCTACTCCAAAGGCATGAAGCAGCGCATGAAAGTCGCCGCCGCCATCGTCCATGACCCGCAGGTCCTCCTCCTCGACGAGCCGTTCAACGGCACCGATCCAGCGCAGCGACTTCAGATGATGGGCCTCCTGCGTCGCATGGCCGACGAAGGTCGCACGATCGTGTTCTCTTCCCACATCCTGGACGAGGTCGAGCGCCTCGCCGAAAACGTCCTCGTCATCGTCGCCGGCCGGCTCGTCGCTTCCGGTGACTTCCGCGCGATCCGCCGCCTGATGACGGACCGCCCGCACACGTTCACCGTCCACTCCAGCGACAACCGCCGCCTCGCCGTCGCCCTCGTCGCCGACCAGTCCGTCTTCGGCGTCGAACTGGACGATGAGCACCTGACAGTTCGCACGGCCCAGTTCTCTGACTTCACCCGCGCGGCACCCAGGATCGCCAAGGCAGAGGGCATCACCCTCCATGAACTGCTGCCCACCGACGAGTCTCTGGAGAGCGTTTTCTCCTACCTGGTAAAGCGATGAACGCCGCTGTCTTTGCCCTGACACTTCGACAGTTCGCCGGGCGACGCCGCTCTCTCCTCATGTTTGGCCTCGCCCTGGTACCCGTCGGCGTCGCGATCATCTACCGGCTCGGAGAGCATCTCGACCAGCATGACTGGACCGCGAACGTCCTCCTCAACGGCATCGTCGTCACCACTATCCTTCCGCTCGCCTGCCTGATCATCGGCACGTCCGCCCTCGGCTCTGAAGTTGAGGACGGCACCGCTGTCTACATCCTCGCCAAGCCCCTGCCCCGCGCCGAGATCATCGGCGCCAAGTTCGCGGCGTCCGCCCTGGTCGCCGCCGCCTTTGTCGTGCCCGCCGCGACCGTATCCGGCCTCATCGCCCTTCAAGGCGTACCACAGGAAGGCATCGTCATTGGCTTTGTCGTCGCTACCCTTCTCGGCGTCTCTGCCTACACCGCTGTCTTCACCTTGCTCAGCGTCGCCACCAGCCGCGCCCTCCTCTTCGGCCTCGGCTATGTCTTCATCTGGGAAGGCCTCGTCACCGAGCTCTTCTCCGGCACCCGATACCTCAGCGTCCGCCAGTACTGCCTCGGCATCGCGGACTTCATCGCGACCGTCAGGGAACGGGACTTCGAAGCCAACCTCGGCGGACCCGAAGGCCTGGTACTCGCCTCTTTCGTCACCGCGGCCGCCCTGCTTCTCGCCGTGCGCCGACTCGAATCCTTCGAGCTCACCGACACCGATTGAGCGGTCAAGCGAGCGCGAGGTGACACCAAGCCTGGTCAGTGTGGGGCGGGGTGACACCACCGTGCCGCCCGGCGAAGCCCGTCGCGCTTGACCCCCGCCAAGGCGCCGGTATACGGTCGTCATGGTTCCTCATGGCAGGAAGGCAGCATGCCTGTAGTCACGGACTTCCCTTTCACATTCGATCCCGAGCCTGTCCTCGAGCGCTACGGCCGGCAGGTGTCCACGCTCCTCGACCGTCCGGAGCTGCGCCAGGTGTACGAAGCGGCGCTGAGCGAGGCTCGCGCCCTCATCCGGCCGCGTATCGCCTACGCCGCCCATCCCGTCGTGCGCGCCGACGGGGAACGCCTCATCATTGCCGATGGGCAGGCGCTGGAGAGCGCCGTCGTCGCCCGCCTCTTTGGGGACGCGCCGGAGGTCGTCCTGATGATCTACAGCATCGGCCCCCGGCTCGAGGAGCGGGCCAAGGAGTACCATGCCGCTGGCAACTACCTGCCTGGCTTTGCTCTCGATGTGCTGGGGTCGGCGGCCGTGGACGAGGTGGGCCGGGTCGCTTACGGTCTCATCGAGGATCTGGCGGAGTCAAAGGGGCTCAATGCCAGCATCCCCCTCAACCCCGGCACCAGCCACTGGCCGCTTTCCGGCAACAAGGTCCTGGCGGAACTCGTTCCAGCCGCCGCGATCGGCATCGAGACCCTCGATTCCGGCCTCCT
>CAYFYG010000036.1:0-9952 GCA_964347225.1 uncultured Dehalococcoidia bacterium
GGCAACGTTGCCCTCGAGATCCCCTACCGTCGTGTTGATCTGGGCCAGCCCGACGCGAAGAGTGTGCATGAGATTGGACTTAGTGTACTCGTTACACTAAACGCTACCACCGCCGCCCAACGGCGTCAATCCGCGCTCATTATCCGTTGGCCCCCGCACGCGGTCAACGCGCCCGTTTCCCCTTCACCCGCACAGCACGCTATCATTTATGCAGATATGACCACACGGACGACCCCCGCCCCCAGAGCCCTCCGCTGCGGCCTGCTGCTCCCCACTCTGGCGGCGCTCGCCATCGCTGCCGTCGCCTGCGAAGGCTCGTCCAACCCTTCCGGCAGCCAGTTCCCGAATGCCGCACCAACGGGCGAGGGTGACATCACACCCTTCATCACCAACCACACCCTCGCAGTCGGCGAGAACCGATTCAGCCTCATGTTGGTGGATCGGGACAACGCCCCCATCATTGATGCTGATGTCGACCTGGGCTTCTTCGACCTAAGCGGCGATGGGCCCGTCCTGAAGTCTCAGTCCAGCACCAGGTTCATAGCCTCAGAGCTGTCCTACGTCGACGAGCAGACCGGCGAGAAGAACTACCTCGACAGTAGCATCGGCGTGTACGTAGCGACCGTGGACTTCGACGTCCCTGGCCGCTGGAGCGTAGACATCAGCGTCACCAGTGACAGCACCCAAGTGCAGCTCGTCCCGTTCGAGTTCGAGGTGCTGGAGGAGAGCCCCGAGCCGGCCGTCGGCGACCCGGCCCCGGCCAGCCGCCAGCTCACCGTCGCCGACGTGGACGATATCGCGCAGATCGACTCCTCCTTCGAGCCGCGCTTCCACATGCACCACATCACCATCGCCGACGGCCTAACCCTCGGCAAACCTATGGTCGTGGCCTTCGCGGCCCCCGCCTTCTGCACGAGTCGCACCTGCGGCCCGGTCATGGACACCATCATGGATCCCCTGTACGAGAAGTACCGGGACGACGCCACGTTCATCCACGTTGAGCCGCTCGAGTTGAAAGCGCTGCGTGAAGGCGCGGGCCGCGTACATGTCGAGACCGCCAAGGAGTGGGGTGTCGAGACGGAGCCTTGGATCTTCGTCGTCGACGCCCGGGGGAAGGTCGCCGGTAAGTTCGAGGACATCATTGCCCGCGACGAGGTGGAGGGCATCCTCGCTCAGGTGCTGGAAGACTGAAGGGGCCAAACCTCACCCCATGTCATGACCGGCACGTTCACCCACTGGTGGTCACCCATGGCCCGTCACCCCCCGGAAGGAGCACACATCAAGCCGGAGCCCGAGGCCCTTGCGGACGTGCATCAGAGCATCGTCCAAGACATCGCCCGCCAGCGCTTCGCCTTCCCTACCCCCACGTATCGGGACTTCAAGACCTACACCAATGTTCCCACGCACTCCATGGGTGTGGCGATGCCTGACGGCACCATCGCCTACCCCCATATCGTCGTCGTTCAGGATCCCGAGAACTACGCCAAGATCCTGGGCGAGGTGGACACCGGCGAGACTGTCACTGAGGATACCGCACGCCACCGCTGGCTCCCTTTCGCCGACCTCGCGCCCCTGTATCTCTTCGTCCCGGCGGACGAAGGCGACCATGCCCGCCGGCTCTGCTGGCATCTCAAGGTGCCGCTTGTGGGCATCCGCACCTGGCGCCACTACGCGGGCGTGGAACAGCTCGAGATCAAGGACCACTACACGTTGCCCGGCGGGCTGAAGGGGTTCCTGCCGAAGATCCTGAGGCCCGGCTACTAGCCAGAACCGCTCATGGACGCGGCGGAGTTGCCCGCGTGGACGGGAGCATTAGCGTTGAACGCCGCCCACGCAAACCAGAACTCATTGGTGTTGACGACTGGAGTCAGCCTCTCTCCGGTCAGCGGCCCGTCCAGCGCGTTGCCCAATAGGTCCCATGTGCTCCCCGTCTCACGGTCCACGAACCGGTCCTCGCCCTGGGGCTCGAAGGTCAGTACGTCATCGCCCAAGGTCCTCTCGAACGCCAGGCCCACACCCACCGCGCGCCCGGTTGTCACATCTCCCGTGTCCAGCACGGAGGCGGTGTCGTCGGCACCGAAGACCACCAGGATTGGCGCCCCCGCCACCTCATCGTTCACCGCCCGCTCCTGGGACATGACACTGAAGGGGTATGCCTTATTCGTCCCGTCGATCCGCACTGCCACCACCCGCTCCATGGCCGGGTAGCGGTCGTCGGGCATGCCTCGGAACAGGAAGGGATTGGTGGACGAATCGTACCCCGCGTACGGCTGGTTGGCGTACAGCTCTGGCGGGTAGATGCCCTGGTCGCGGGACAGCACCTTCCCCCCGGGGAACTCGGCCCGGAACTCGCCCCACGATACGAGGGGCGAAGGGATGAAGTCCAGCATGGTTCCCGCTAGATCACCCACTATCCCCTCCCCCGTGATCTGCTGCCACAGCGACTCCGTTTGCCGGTCCCACATCACCAGGTCGCTGTTGCGCAGCAGTCCGGACACCCCGAGGCGCAGCACCTGCCCATCCACCTCACGGTCGAACGTCACCGCGCTGTTGCACAGGGGGCAGTAGGTCACCACCACCGACCGGCCTTCCACCTCGTCGTTCACAACCTCATGTGACGTCAGGATGCGAAGCGGATACGCCCGTGCCGTTCCCCCCAACTCCAGCAGGACCACCGGTTCCCGGTCCACCAGCCACTGGGAGGCCTCCTCCACAGTTTCGAATTGGGGTTCGTCGATGGGCGGGATGGCATCCCGCGGGTCTGGACGAGCGATACCGGCGACCAGCTCGCTCAGGGAGATCGTCCGCTTAGACCAGTCCGTATTCCAGTCAGCGGCCACCGAGGGAACCCTGTCCTCGGCTCCCAAGTCAGACGCCCCACCGTTTCCTTCCCCACTGCCGCCACCCACACACGCCGCGGCTACTAGGGCCGTCGCCGCTAGGACCAGAAGCCATCGTTTCTGCAACGTCGCATCCTTCTTTCCGCCCCACTCGAAGCAAGGCGGCCGCGGATGAAGGCCTCAGCCACATCGCCCGTCCTGCTTCCTTGCCTCCACCCGCGACCCAAAGGGGATCACGCTTTCGGTGTTCCCGAGCAGAGATACGCGATGGCGAGAAGGTTGGATTCCTGTGCCGTCCGCCCCTGGGCTTCAGTGCGAAGAGTGTGAGGACATGGAGCATGCCCCGCCGGACCGCCGGTTCTGGACCCTAACCCTCGATCTTCTCGATCCGCAGGCGCAGCACCCCGGCAGGGACGGAGACCTCCACCTCTTCACCCTCGCTCCTCCTCATCAGTGCCCCGCCGATGGGCGAAACGTTGGATATCTTCCCCGAGGCAGCGTCACCCTCGTTAGCCCCTACGATAGTGTAGCGCAAGGAAACGCCCGATCTCAGGTTCGTCACGTCCACGGTGCTGCCTGTCCCCACCCGTACGCCGCCGCCCCGCTTCTCTGCGACAACCGCTCGCTTCAGCGTCTCCTCTATCTCCTGAATGCGCGACTCAAGGTGGGCCTGCTTCTCCTTCGCCGCGTCCAGAGGGGCGTTCTCCCGAAAGTCCTTGTCCAGCATCGCTCGGCGGATCTCCTCCCGGACCTGGGGCCGTTGCCCTTCGAGCGTCTCAAGCTCAGCCTTGAGAGCCTCAATCCCCTCGGCGGTCAGCTCCATCTCTCGGCGCTCCCTCGAACCGGCGGCCGCTACCATCGTGCTCTTCCTCAGCCGTAGGTGCGGGGCCAGGCTCGTCGGCGTCATCCCTTTCTTCTTCAGGAAGGTCAGGAACCTTCTGACATGGTCCGCCCTTCGCTTCGCTTCCGCCGTGCCCGCACCCAACTCCTCCCCGTACAGCGAAACGTCATGCCCTCGCAGATCGCTTGTCAGCCGGTTCGCGCCGTACCAGCGCACGAACCGGTTCACCTCCGCCTGGGCTGAGGCGCGAGCATCTTCCCCCAGCGACGCCACATACTCCGTCGCTGCTCCCAAGAGCGTAACCGTAGACATCATGTGGAACTTGAATTCTATGGCCGCGGGACGGGGCTGTCAAATTCGCCCCTCGGAGCCATTTCTAGTTCACGGGCGTCGGCGTCGGTGACGGTGTAGGCGTTGCCTCAACTCCCGCTGTCGTCGTGGGCGCCGGCGACGGTGAAGGGGTCGCCGTAGGAGAAGCTGTAGGCTTTGGTGTGGCGGTGGGCTCAGGTGAGAGCGTGGGCTCTGGCTCCGGCGTCGCCCCCAGCTTCTCCAGCACGCTCTCGGCCGCCGCCAGGCTCGCCTCCACCATCCTTGCCTCAAACCCCGAGGACTGCTCCTGTACCTTCTGTAGTAGCTCGTACTCCTTGCCAGCCGCCGAGACCACAGCCATCCTGTCCAGGAGCCCTACTCCCCCGGGGTCCCCCAAGCTTTCTGCCAGTTCACTGCTGGCCTCCTCCAGTTCCTCCAGGAACTGCACTTCCACCGTCTCCCGTTGGCGCACAGCTTCCTCCAGCATGGCCACTTGCTCCTGCACCCTTTCCAGAGGGCTCTGCACGGAAGCCGCCGGAGCGGTACGCTCCGGCGCGGGGACGTAGGGCATGATGCTGACCTGGTCGTCGAGCCTTCTCCCGTCCTCCTCCATAAGGTTCGCGCTCAGGAACGCCACCATGCCGATGACGACGACGGCAGCCAGAGGGGCCGGGGCCCAGCGCCACCACGGCACACCCACGCCCTGGCGCGGGAAGATCTTCAACAGGCGACGTCTGGTGCGAGCCGCTTCGAGAAACCGTTGCAGGCCGCGTTGCCTGGCCTGGGGCGGCGGACTCTGGTCACAGGCGGCCGCCATCTCCTCGGCGGCCCGCAGAAGCGGCTCTAGTTGACCTCTCCAGGCAGGGTACAGGGAGAGACTCTCTTCAACGCCCCTTCGGCCCTCCAGCAGTGCTGAAAGGCATTCCTCAAGGATCTCTTCAAACTCTCCCCTTCCCATAAACTCTCGGCCTCTCGCGCAGCATCTCCCTCAGCTTGGCTATCGCCTTGTGCTGGATCACCTTGACGTTTCCCTCACCTTTGCTCATCGCCCGCGCCGTCTCCGCCACCGACAGCCCGGCGGCGAACCGTAGGCTTATCACCCGCCGCTGCGCCTCCGGCAGTGTCTCCGCCGCCCTCATGATCTCGTTCAGGGCCAGCCAATTCTCCACCATCTCCTCCGGCCCCTGCGAGTCCACCGGCAGCGCCTCCGAAAGCGGCGAAGAGCGTCCACGCGCGCCCTCCTTGCGCCGATGGCTGACCACTGCGTTGTGGGCGATCCGGAACAGCCAGGCCGAAAACGGCGCTTCCCGCCACTGGAATCGCTCAATCGCGTCCAGCACGCGCAGGAAGACCTCTTCCGTAAGGTCCTCCGCATCATATGGGTTGCCCGTGCGGGCAAGGATGTAACGGTACACTCGGGGGAAATAGAGATTATACAGCTCAGCAAGCGCCGATTCGTCACCCTCTCGGGCGGCATCTACTATCGCGCGCTCGCCCTGACCGTCCCAGCTAGGGCTCACGGGGCAATCCTCCCAATCAGCCCCCTGCTAAGCTGTACAGGTGGTTGCCCCAGTATGATACCCTATTTCCCCGTCAATGGGTAGAACGCCGCCCGTTATTTGAAGGTTACTTCCGACTCAACCTTTCGCCGCCTGCTCGTCGTATAATCGAATGGCGGCTGTTCCCTCCGCGACCGGCCCGCTATCCTCGATGCCATGCGCCAGCGACTCGCCAAGATCGACCAACGCGCGACCCTCACCGGTCTGGTCATCCTGGCCTCCAGCCTGCTGTTGATCATCGGCCTCGTCAGCATCTTCACCGCCCTGGACGACGATAACGTCGACCTCCCCAGCGAGGGCAGCCTGGAGGAGATCCTTCAGGAGCACGAGCCGGCTCAGGCCAGGGAGGCATCGGGCCCCACTGATCCGGACGGCCCCCACCCAGTCCTCATCACCATCCCCCGCATCGGCGTGAACGCACCCGTTGTCGTCTTGGGCCTGGACTCCCGCAACTACCCCCAAGTCCCCGACTCCGGATCTGACGTCGCCTGGTACACCTTCAGCGCCCCTCCCGGGAGCGGCAGCAACGCTGTCTTCTCCGGACACGTCGACTGGTACTACTGGGACTTGCCAGGGGAGGGCGTCTTCTATCACCTCCGCGAACTCCAGATCGGCGACGAGATATCCGTGGAAGTCGACGACGGAAGTCAACTCCGCTACATAGTGACTGGCAACGTGGCGGTCCCCTACGACGATCCCAACGTCGTCAAGGTGATGGACCCCTCATTCAGGGACGTCATCACTCTGATTACCTGCGGCGGCACCTGGCTGCGCGACTACAGCAATCCCGCTGGCGGCAACTATAGCCATAGAGTCATCGTACGCGCGGAGAGAGTATTGGACCTGGCCGCTGGCCCCGCCGAGGACGCAAACTAGGACTTAAACGCCGCCAGCCACAACTCGCCCGTCCCGACGCCGCCCATCCTCACGTCGGCGTCCTCACCGACCTCCTCGACCAGCAGCCCACTGCGGACCACGAGGTACCGTTGCGCCAGATAGGACACCGCCTCCAGAACTGAATCTTGCACCGTCGTCACCCGCAGCCCCTGCCAGTACCCGGAGACTTCGGACTCGATGACGTCCTCGCCGGACGGGAGCGGAGCGGGCTCAGGCGTCGGCTCCGGTGTCGGCTCCGGGGTGGGCGGAGGCGTCGGCTCCGGCGTCGGCTCCGGGGTGGGCGGAGGCGTCGGCTCCGGCGTCGGCTCCGGCGCGGGTTCGGGCGTAGGCTCCGGCGTGGGTTCGGGCGTAGGCTCCGCTGGAGGCGGGGCCGATCCCTGGCCACCGAAGTCCGTCGTCCAGTACCAGCCGAAGCTGCTGCCGTCCCCGTAGGCGCGAGCGATGCCGATCACCGTGAAGTTAGGGTTCAGCATGTTGGCGTTGTGCCCCGGCGACCCCTTCCACAGGTTCAACGCCTCCTGGGCAGTTTTCACACCCGCGGCCAGGTTCTCTCCCTTCCAGGTGTTGTAGTTGTACCCAAAGGCGGCCATGCGCTGGAACGGATCGCGGCCCAGGGAGTCGGTGTGGCTGAAGTAGTCCTTGACCGCCATGTCGTTGCTCATCCAATCCGAGGCCGCGTTCAGCTCCCCGTTTAGAGAGAGGGACCCCAGGCCGTTCGCCGCGCGGTAGTTGTTGATAAGCGTCAGGAATGACTGCTCCTCCGAATCAAGGGCGGCCTCCACCCCCCGTGCCATCCCTGCCAGCGCCACCAGTGCCGCAGCCAATACGATCAGTGCCGCAAGGGGCAAGTGCCACGCTGAGTCTCGCAGCAGTCCTTTGAAGCTCCCCACGTGCTATAATCCAGGAGTGCGCCGGGGCCTTCGGCCCCTGTGCCTTGTCGAGCGGGGAGTTCGGTTCCCAAGCCAGCGCTCCCCGCTTCGTAGTTTGCATAAGACTAGACGACCCCCGATTCGACGCCGTTACAGGATGAGAGTCCTAGCCGAGGGAGCAAAAGAGTTAAGATTGGGTCTCAGCCCTGGCCAGCTTGCGGCCTTCCGCATCTACATGGACGAGATGGAGGCGGCGCGGCCTCGCCTGCGCCTCACCGCCCTGACGGAGCCAGAGGCCGTGCAGCGGCGCCACTTCTTGGAGCCCCTGGCCCTTCTCCTCGCCCTGGAGGAGATGGGCCCGCTGCCGGAGGCCGCCATCGACATCGGCAGCGGCGCCGGCTTCCCGGGCCTCCCCATCAAGATCGTCCGTCGTGGCCTGACGCTGACCCTGCTGGAGGCCCGCGGCCGCCGCGCCGCCTTTCTCAAGCGCTTGATCCAGCGCCTTCGCCTCAAGGACGTCGCCGTCATCAAGGGCCGCGCCGAAGAGCTAGCGCACGACCGGGCTCATCGTGAGGCCTACGACCTGGCACTGGCCCGGGCGGTAGCCCCCCTGCCCGTCCTCATCGAGCTGGCCCTGCCCTTCCTACGGGTCGGTGGCCTTCTGGCCGCCCCCAAAGGGAGCAGCGCCCGCCGCGAGGCCCAGGAGGCCGTCGCCGCCCTCCGCGCCTGCGGCGGCCTCCTCGAATCGCTCCGCCCGCTGGCGGTTCCAGGCGCGGAGACGACACCTACCCTCGTAATCATGCGCAAGACATCCAGCACGCCGGAGCGTTTTCCCCGCCGCCCCGGTATACCTGCCAAGCGTCCCCTGCGTTAAACAGAGAAGAAGTCAACCAGACGTGGGACGCAGACCTCTTGAACAGGCCCAAGACGCCAACGCGGCCCCGAGGCCACCGACAGGGGGCAGGATATGAGCTATCAGACTGCCAACCTCCGGAGCATCAGTGGATGGGTAGCGAGACTGCTCCGCCTTGATCTGAGCGTCTTCGACGAGATTCGTTCGGACCCTTCCGCAACGCCCGGCGCGATCATCGTCGTCGCCGCCGCCAGCGTCATGGCGGGCATCGGCTCCTGGCTCTGGGCCGTCCAGACCAGAGGCGTGGATGGCAGTGAGGTCTTCTACAAGTCCCTCGTTGTCGGTAGCATCCTTCAGACGCTGGCCTGGTTCGTCTGGGTGTACTTTGTGTTTCAGATCCTGGCCCGCGGCTACGGTGCACGCACTGATATCTTCGAGCTCATCCGCACGATGGGCTTCGCCTTTGCGCCCGTGGGGCTGGGCCTCCTCATCGCAATCAGTGGTTTCACAGTGCCGTTCGGCGTGATCTCGCTGGCTGGCGCGGTCTTACTCACGCACTTCGCCATCCAGTCCTCCTCTAGCGCCGAGCCGCAACAGGCCCTGGTGGCGAACTTCGTCGGTTTCCTCTTCTTCGCGGTGGTCATGGGGGTCCTCGCCAACATAGCCGAGACCGACAGCGTCGGCGGCCTCTCCCCCGGCCTCTTCTACTTCGACCTCGACTTCTGAGGCCGCCTCGCCCTTCTGCCTCCCCCTCCGACAGGCCAAAAGCGCCTAAGATACCGGCTTTGTCGCCCTGACGACCGAAGGGGGGTTCCATCATGCAGGGGCCCCCACTGCACCGCCACTTGGCCTCCCGCTATGAGGCCAACGCCTCGAAGTTCTACATCTTCCCGTCCCTCCTGAACCTCCAGCTTCGGCGCCCCATAGCGGTGGTCTACCTTGTCGAGCAGCGGGACCTCATTCTGGGATGCGTCACCCTCCTCGACGTCTCCTCGTGGACGAGCATCATCGCTCTCCAGATCGCTTCTGCCATCCCTGATTGCCGGCACCACAAGCCCACTCTGATAGCCGCTGCCGTGCTCATCCCCGCCGCCCCCTTGCTCCGCCTCCTGGCTGAAGAGGCCTCTCTGGCAGTTTCCTTCCGGGCGGGCGGGGCCATGATCGCAGTCCTTGGCCTCCCCATCCCATCCTCGCCCTCTGCTCGCCCTTCCTGCTGCGCGAACGACAGCCGGCGGCAGCACCCGATGCCGCCACCGCCACCGTCGAGGCCGACTGACCAGCGCTACTCGCACGGCGGTGGCTCGCCCGTGAAGGCCATTCCGTCAGCCATCTCTTCCCCGTCGACGGCGGTGACATCCGCCGCCAGCTCTTTCAGGAAGAACGACGATCCGTCGCTCGGGCGTGGCAGCACGAACTCCGTCTTGTCCGGCGCCACATTCTCGGCGAACTCGATCTTCTGGATAACATCCGCCCTCGCCTCAGCGCAGAAGGGCCAGTAGGTCGCCGTGCCCGACACGCGGTATGCGCTCTCGCCCTCAATGTCTTGCCAGACGAGCACGTGACGCTCATCCCAAGACTCCAGATACAGCCCCAGCGCCCCCTCCTTCCCGTCGACCGGCTCCAGTTGCTCACCATCGCGCTGTCCGTCGCCGCTGCAAGCCGCCACTCCCAGCGCAAAGGCCACGGACACAAGGCATATTCCGGCGCGAAGCATATCGCTCAGCCCCTTTCGACCGGCGCTGACGTCGGGCGAGCGTGACATTAGAACGCCCGCTGGCCGCCCG
>CAYFYG010000037.1:0-3160 GCA_964347225.1 uncultured Dehalococcoidia bacterium
ATGGAGGCGTACTCCAGGGCCCGCCGCATCAGGTGAGGGTCGGCCACGGGCGAACCGTCGTCGCTGAAGGCCACGGCCCCGGCCGCGGCCATGTCCGCCATCTCGGCCAACTCCTTGCCTTCCCGCCCTTTGGTGACGCAGCCGAGGGGAAGGACGCGCGCCGCCCCCTCCGCCTCCGCTGTGCCCAGGACGAACTCAATCGTGGCTGCGGTGTCGGCAGCGGGCTCGGTGTTGGGCATCGGGCAAACGGTGGTGAAGCCGCCGCGCGCCGCCGCCAGCGTGCCGGTGGCAATCGTCTCCTTGTGCTCGAAGCCGGGCTGCCGCAAGTGAGTGTGAATATCGACGAAGCCGGGACAGACCACAAGCCCCGAGGCGTCGATGGTTTGCGAGGCGTCCTTACCCGCACCCGGCCCGACCGCGGCCACGCGCCCGTCGGCGATGAGCACGTCGGCGACGGCGTCGAGGCCGTTCGCCGGGTCGATAACACGGCCGCCGCGGATGGCCAGGGTGTCGCTCACGGCTTCCCCCTTGCCAGCAGGTAGAGGACGGCCATGCGGACGGCCACCCCGTTGGTCACCTGCTCCTCGATAACGGACTGGAGGCTGCGCGCGACGGCGGGCGATATCTCGACGCCCTCGTTCATCGGGCCGGGGTGCATCACCAGCGCCCCCGGGCGGGCGCGGGCCAGCCGCTCCTCGTTCACCTGGTACAGCCGCGCATATTCCCGCAGGGAAGGGAGAAGACCGGACGTCATCCGCTCTAGTTGGAGGCGCAAGGCCATTACCACGTCGGCCCCCGCCACGGCTCGATCAAGGTCGGTCTCCACCTGCACCCGTGGCAGGGCCAGGGGCTCCTCCGCCGGGGCGCCGTCGGAGTGCCGCGCCCCGCTGGGCATCCCGTAGGGCAGCAGCGTGGGCGGCGCGCACACCACCACCTCCGCGCCGACGGTGGTCAGCCCCCAAAGGTTGGAGCGGGCCACGCGGCTATGAGCGATATCGCCGACGATGACGACCCGCTTGCCGCGCAGGTCGCCCAAGTGGGAGCGCATGGTGTACAGATCCAGCAACCCCTGTGTCGGGTGGGCGTGCCAGCCGTCGCCGGCGTTGATCACGTTCATCTGGACGTGGCGGGCCACCAGATACGGCGCTCCCGAGGAACCGTGGCGCATCACCAGGATCTGTGCCCCCACCGCCTGGAGGGTGCGCACCGTGTCGTACAGTGACTCCCCCTTCTGAACGCTGGAGCCGCTGGCGGCAATGTTGATGACATCGGCACCCAGAGTCTTGGACGCCAGCTCGAACGAGGCACGCGTGCGGGTGCTCGCCTCGTAGAACATCGTGACTAGGGTCTTGCCGCGCAGGGCGGGTACCCGCGGCACTTCCCGGGCCTGCACCTCCCGCATGGCGTCCGCCGTCTCCATCACGGCTTCGATCTCGGCACGGCTGAAGTCGTCTAGGTCGAGGACGTCGCGTCGCCTCCAGGCCGACTGCGCTTCCAGCGCGGCGGTGGCACCGCCGACTGCCATCCGTTCCTCACTCATCGCTCTCCCTCCCCCGGAATCACGACTACCTCATCGCGGCCGTCTTCCTCCTGCAGCAGGACCTGCACGTCTTCGCTCAGGGCGGTAGGGATGTTCTTGCCCGCGTAGTCAGCGCGGATGGGGAGCTCCCTGTGGCCGCGGTCCACGAGCACCGCCAGCTGGATGGTGGCCGGGCGCCCGAAGTCGATGAGGGCGTCCAGGGCGGCGCGGATGCTGCGGCCGGTGTACAGCACGTCGTCCACCAGGACCACTCGCTTGCCGTGGATGTCGGTGGGCAGCTCCGTAGGCCTGATCTGGGACCGGAGGTCCATCTCGGGGATGTCGTCACGGTAGAGGCCGATGTCCAGGGCGCCCACGGGTACCGGTTGGCCCTCGAACTCCTGGATGGCCGCCGCCAGCCGTAACGCCAGAGGCACGCCGCGGGTGCGCATCCCCACCAGCACTAGATCATCGAGGCCGCGGTTGCGCTCCACGATCTCGTGGGCGATGCGACGGACAGCGCGGCGGACGTCCTCGGCGGCCAGCACGGTGCGGCCGTTCACTGCGTCCCTCCCCGCTTCAAGCACGAAACAACCCCCCCGCCGTAGCGACGGGAGGGCTTCCAGTTCGCTCCGTTTGTTGCGGTCTTCCCTTGACCGGACTCGCTTACCACCGGCCGTCTCTCCTTGTCGGCCTCACGGGACCGCCTTAAAGGCTAGACAGAAAACCGAAGTTTGCTGTCCTCCGTATCCTAGCACGCGCTGCCCCAGCCTGCAAGCCGACCTCCCCCACCGTCAACCACATCGCCAGCATTCGACTCTCCAACGACGAACCTCTCGTTCCTCCCCGTCCTCACACCCACCACACGCTCATCCTCCCCGAGAGGCACGACAACGTTCTTGGTATAATTCGTCAATTTGCCAGAGGTTTGCTGAATAGCGTATAATACGCTGCACCTGGCAGGCAAACACGAGCAGCGGTGCACGAAGCCCCAGCGGATAGGAGGCTGGAGATTCCGGACGCGCACGCTCGCCTTCAACAGGCCCCGAGGCCCGGGGAAGAGGATAGCCAGCGGCCCCGCAGACGCGCGGCGGGCCACTCTGTCATCACGGGCCAGCGCTACGCCTTGCACGGTCTGCTCGTCCTCCTCGCCGTCATCGCTGCAGGCATCGCCTTCCGTGGCGGACTGCGAGGCAGCTCTGACACGGCTGCTCCCGCCGTCGCGGGCGAGCCCGCGACTCCGAGCGCGGCTGGATATTTCAGACCGCCAATCGTCCTCGCCACTCTCCCCGGCATCTGGGTCAGACAACAGGCCCAGGCGGACGCGACCGCCGAGTCGGCGCCCACACCGAAACCCACCCCAGAGCCAACCCCCGAACCCACGCCCCAGCCCACCCCCGAACCCAAACCCGCGTACTACACCCACACGATCCAGCCCGGAGATACCGTCGCCTCCATCGCGGAGGCCTACGGCATAGGCCAGCAGTACATCCTCTGGAACAACCCGGAGATGGGCGGCGACCCCGATTTCGTCATCGCGGGCCAGGAGATCCTCATCCCCAGCGTCGACGGTATCATCTATAGCGTCAAGCTTGGCGACACCCTAGTCGACATCGCCGCTCGCTATGAGGTCGACATCGA
>CAYFYG010000038.1:0-4942 GCA_964347225.1 uncultured Dehalococcoidia bacterium
TGACGCCGGAGCTGGTGAAGGAGGCCCGGGTGCGGCTGGACCAGGCCGGTTTCGGCCACGTGGGGCTGTTCGTCAGCGGAGGCGTGACGCCGGAGCGCATCCGCCAGTTCCTGGCGACGGGCGCGCCGGTAGCCGGTTTCGGGGTAGGCAGCTACATCAGCTCCGCTCAACCCAACGACTTCACGGCCGACCTAAAAGAGGTGGAGGGAAAGCCCATCGCTAAGCGGGGGCGCATCCCCGGCATGACCGACAATCCGCGGCTGAAACGGCTGATCTAGCCCCTTCCAAGAGGTCACCCAAGCCTGGCACAGGATGTGGATTTCCCCTCAGGGCGGAGAACGCCTGGGCTATCTTCTAGCCTACTCGAACCGAACGAGGAGGAAGGCGCGTATCTCTTCCGGCGTAGCGCCTGTCTCCGCTCGCAAGAAAGCAGCGTTCACTGCGTCTTCTATCTCGTGCCGGCAACTCAGCCCGCCGAGACGCTGAAGGAGATTCCTTACTTCCGTCTTGACAGTGTTGACGGAGATGTTGTGCCGGGCAGAGATCTGATGGTACGAGAGGCCACCAGAGATTTCGAGCAGGCGCTCCTGAAGGACAGGCGTTAGAGAAGCATCGTGGGCCAGGAAGCCGAGGGCATGCCGTACAGTCTCGCACGCGTGCGACGAACCCTTCCGGGCCAAAGGTAGGTACATGGGTCGGCCCCCGGGAACTTGTGATCCTCCTTGCAGTGCCAGCGCACCAACATCTGGTCACGAGGTTGTCACGGGGCGCGTGGAGCGCGTGTGGAGAAAGACGCCCGAGCCCGGGTTCTGATGGATGGCTCTGGAAGATGGCGCGGGTTGCGCCAGGGTCACTGGCACCGCCGCCAAGGTACCGAAGGGTGGGCAGGAAGAAAGAAGGGATTGTTGAACGTCTGGCAGGCCATGCGCACCGCCCGCATCTGGCTGCTGCGTCTGGATGCCAGCAGAGATCTAGGACGCGAGCGACTGTTAGGGATTCCTAGATTGAAGAGCACTCCTCCTCCGTCAATACCGACTAACCCTTTGAAAAGCCGGCCGAGAATGGACTTGCTTCGAGGGCGAGTACCGTCAATCCGGCAACTTGTCTCGCCGCTGCAACCTCCCATTCATTGTGGCCCGGCTGCGGCCACGCTCAAGGCGACCTGAAACGCTGTGTAGTATTCGTCCAGCGGCGCGTCCGCGGGCACCGAGATTTTGGTCCAGCGGTCGCCGACATGCAGGCACCAGACCATGTCGTTCTTCAAGGGTTCAGGCCGCAGGACAAGCCCGAAGGAGTGGACCGGGTCGCACAGTTCGGCAGCCACACCAAACGGCTCGCGTGTCACCATCACCTCCGAGCCGAGTTGCGAAATGACTCGGTCTGCGTGTTCGGGGGTTTGCTGCTCGTATGTCCAGCCTGAAGGCGGTACGCACAAGGCCCCCTCATCGGAGACCAGCCAGGAGGCGGGGCAGTTGGGATAAGCTTCCCCACTCGTGGCTAAGGTCAACCCAAGGCTGTCCAACACTAGCCCGCCGTCTGGGAGGCGACAAAGCGCGTGTTCAGCCAGGGCCAAATCAAAACAAGTCCATTGTATGGGTGAAGATGTCGGCTCTGCGTTGACTGTGGACGGGTGTGTGGCCGTGGGCGGAGATGGTTCGTCGGTCCTCTCCCCACCGCAGGCTGCTATGGCCACAACGGCAGCAACAGCGGTGAGTAGGAACAGCTGTTTCACGGTGTCAGTGGGCGCCTCAGTCGTTCGACGACTTCGGTAGCTCTGTCCAGACCGCCCGCCGCGGGGAGGACCGTAATCTCGGCGAAGATCCCAGGCTCCCCACCAGGGAACCGCTCGATGACAACTACTCGGCTCGGCAACACCGGAATGGCAGGTAACTCCACGACGGCTGGACGCCCGGCGATGGTCATCAGTTTGATGCGCTCCTCCGGTGCCTGGAACGGAACCTTCAGGCTGCCGCCAAAGAAACGGCGTCGTAGCTCTGTACCGTCGTCAAATCCCTCTGCTCCGCACGGCCCTCCGGCGGCGTTTGCCGAGCCGAACATAGCGACCAACTGAGGCGTATACAAGTCCTTGTCCCACGTGGCACTACAAGGTATCTCGTTATCGGCGCGCCCTGGCGTCACCGTAAACGGCCCCAGCCGTCCAGAGAAGTCGGGCTTGGCATTGTCTTCTGCCAAAGCTCTCAAATAGGGGTCAGTGTCATCCACGGAAGGAACATGTGGGGCTTGGGGAGTCGTATCGGAAGATATCTCCGGTGTCGGCGAGGGGTTTGAGGACATTGCCGACCGTGTCAGCGTGAAGACGCCAGCCCCCAACAGCAACAACACACCGATGCTGATGCTGATTGTTGGAATCCGCTGCGACAGCCAGCGCATGACATGCCCAGTCAACCACAACTCTGGGCACTTGTCATCACCCAAGGGAGGACATACAGCAGCACTCACGAAGTGATGTTGCCGATAGGGAGACGCGGGGGCATCCCTGGCATCACAGAGAACGCGCGACTGAAGCGGCTGATTTGGCTCCCTCTTCTTCGAGCACCGTTGACAACATCGACGGACGGCATAAAATGGGCGTGACCCCATCGACTACCCGCGGACGCTGGCTTGCTGCGCACTGTCGTGCTCCTGGCCGGGCTTGGGGCAGCCCTGATCATCGGCGGTCTGGCGGCCGTCCGCGGTGAGACCATACTGGACACGAACCAGTCGGGCTGGGCTGAGCAGCACGTTCAAGAGATCATCCCAGGCGAGACCTACCGCCTGGACGGCTGCCTTACTGTTACTGCGCCAGGTCTCACGTCCGCGTCCCTTCGCGTCGCCTGGTATGAGGAGCCAGGCGGCTACGGCCGCGCCAGCTACGACGACATGCATGCGGACCCAAAGATGATCGGTTTGCAGCAGTGCCTCTCGTTGACTAACGCCGACGCCTCCTGCGGGGCGCGCTCCACTCGCTATGGTGTATGGGTGGTGCCGGACGCCAGCGCTGTGGAGGTATCGGACCTTCAGTTCTCTGCCGAGCCGGAAGCGACGCCCATCCCCTGTCCGACCACACCGCCGAGCCCCACCCCGATGCCGACATCCTCCCCACCACCGTCGCCGACCCCCACGGCGACGCCAACACCTCCGACTCCACCGGCACCCCCAGGAGCCAAGCCAGACGAGGACTCATCCCGGACGACCGAGCCGAGAGTCTTCCCCTCGCTGGTCAACGGTGGGTTCGAGGACGTGCGGGAGGACAGTACGCCCTATGGCTGGCGCAAGGTGGGCGGCGAGATGAGCGCCAGCAGGGCGTTCCAGGCACAGGGAGAGCGGTCAGCGGCGCTGGTCAGCCGCACGGCATCCACCAAGTGGATCTACCAGACGGTGAGGGTGGAAGGCGGAACCTTCTACCGTCTGCGCTCGGCAGCCCTGAAGAACGACTCGAGGGTGAGAGAGGCGCTACTGCGCATCTCGTGGTACGAGAGCGCCGACGGCAGCGGGAGGCAGATCGGGACGGCGGACTCGCCGGCGCTCGCGGAGGACTCGCCAAGGTTCGTGACACTCGACACGGGATCGGTGCAGGCGCCGGTGGAAGCGCGCTCGGCGAAGGTGCGTCTTCTGATCAGGCCAGCATCGGGCGCGCCCGCAGCGGTCTACTTCGACGCCGTGCGGTTCGGGGAGGCGGAGGCGCCGACGGCGACCATCGCCCGCAGCGGCCAGGCAGCACAACCGCCTGCGGGGGGATCAAGCGCCGCCGCACACGACCGCCCTGCACAGGCACCGCAGGTCCAAGCAGCGGCGCTCGGCGCCTGGCGAGGGGCGACGTCGCTGGCCAACGTGACGCACGAATCAGAGCCGCAAGCCAGCCCCGATGCCGCAAGCAGGCGCCCCTTCTGGCCGCTGCTCCTGGCGTTGGCCGTGCCGGCGGCGGCGCTGGCGGCCATGGCCGGCCACGCCTGGTGGAGGGCTCGCCTTGCTGCGATAAACAACCGTCACCTATAATCGATGTCGATGAACAATGCGGCGGGCGCGGCCGGAACGAAGCAGGCAGCGGCCTCGCGGCGCAATTCGAGAGCCCCGCGTGTCATCGCAATTGATGGCCCGGCGGCGGCGGGCAAGACCACTGTGGGCCGCCAG
The DNA here is from genome assembly GCA_964347225.1 of uncultured Dehalococcoidia bacterium. Lineage (GTDB taxonomy): Bacteria > Chloroflexota > Dehalococcoidia > SM23-28-2 > RBG-16-64-32 > DAOUMF01. The sequence goes on from CAYFYG010000038.1 coordinate 4,132, forward strand.
ACCGGTTGTCACCTTGGATACCCGTTTCTGGACACGGGCGCTATCTATCGGGCGATGACCTGGACAGCGTTGCACCGCGGCGTAGACCTGAGCGACGAGGACGCCCTCAGCGAGCTGGCTGCCTCCATCAGCATAGACATCGGCCCCCCAGCCCCGGACAGCATCGAGCCGTGCACAATCTTTGTAGACGGCGAGGACGTGACGCGCAACCTGCGTCAGCCGGAGGTGGAGGCGGCGGTCTCGCTTGTCTCACGGGTAGCGGGAGTGCGGGAGGCCCTGGTGAAGGTCCAGCGAGACCTTGCGGGAAGGAACTCCGTGGTGATGGCCGGTCGCGACATCGGCACTGTGGTTCTTCCCAGGGCCGACCTGAAAGTTTACTTGGTCGCCAGCGTGGAGGAGAGGGCCCGGCGGCGGTTCGCTGAGCTGTCGGCGCTGGGCATGGACCTGACGGAGGACGGGGTGCTGCAGGACCTGCGCCGGCGGGACCGGATCGACTCGGAGCGGTCGGTGTCGCCGCTCAGGCCGGCAGAGGAGGCGGTGGTCATCGACACGGACGGACTGACGCTGGGGGAGGTCGTGCAGCGGGTGCTGGAGCTGGTGGAGGGATCAGCATGAGGAACCTGTTCCACGCCATCTTCTACTGGATCAACGTCAGAAGCTGGGCGTCGGCGATCATCCTGCTGGTTACCCGCCGCGACATCAAGGGACGGGAACGCGTCCCCCGCAAGGGGGCCCTGATCCTGGCCAGCAACCACCTGAACCTAGCGGACCCGCCGATCCTCACCGTGGTCATGCCCCGACGCGTCGTCTG
>CAYFYG010000039.1:0-8134 GCA_964347225.1 uncultured Dehalococcoidia bacterium
AAGAACCCCAGCGCGGCCGTGCTCCTGCGGGTGGCACAGGCGATGGGCGTGGATCCGGATGAGCTGTTTGAGGCGGCTGGCTATCCCACGGTGCGAACCCTTCGGCAGATCTACGAGGACTACGAGTCCAACATAGACGCCGACCTGTTGCGGTTCCTGAGTCGTCTGCCGCGGGATCGGCAGCGGCGATTGTTGCTGCTTCTTGAGGGGATGGAGATGGTTATGGTGCCTGGGGAGGGGAAGGATGGCGACGCCGGTGAGCTGGCCGTGGACGGGGAGTCGGACAATGGTCGCCAAGCCAGTGGCGGTCGCCTCTCGGACAGCGTTCAGGGTTCTAGGATCCGGGGCTAGGGAATGGCAGAGATCCCTGAGGACCGCATCGCCCTGGCGGAGAAGGTGGATCCTGACCTGCTGCATATGCTGGCGCGGATGCCTCGTCGGCAGCAGCGGCAGGTTCTCCTCCTGTTGATGGTGGTCGAGAACCTGCTGTACGAGATGCTGCGGGAGAGGCGCATGCGGGAGGACTTGGAGTAGCTTGGAGTAGCGTAAGTAGAGTTCACTAAGGAGCGAAGCGGACGCAGTTGGGGCCCCGTGTATCGGGGCCCCAACTGCGTATCGAGGAGGTCGATGCCTTAGTTAGTGGGAGGTGCAACCTGGCTGGCCAAGCTGTCGGCCATAGCCGTGAGGTGAGCCGGCGGCAGGGTGCCGTCCATGGTGTAGATGACGGTGCGCAGCCCACCAAGGTCGAAGAGGATGGTCTGGGCGTCCTCTTCGCCCCAGGTGAGATCAGCGCCAGCGGGCCGCCAGGTGCCGCTGACGTGGGTGGCGGGCGTGCCTGCCGAGAGCCATATGTCCCGGGCGAAGCCCTCCTCCACCACGATGCTGTTGGTCGAGGCGTGCTCCTGGTAGATGAGGATGGTTGCCGGGCCGCCCGTGGGGCTGGAGTCCTGGAAGGCGAGGACGAATACGCCTCCCTGGTCAGCCGTTAGCGCTCTGGGGAAGTACTGAGATGAGATCTGATGGTAGCCGCTGGGCAGGGAGGTGGGCTCGTACACGGGCAGGCCTAGGAGGGTACTGGCTCGGTCTGCTGAGACCTCGTTGCTTTGGATGACTTCGGTCACCGGCGGCACCGGTGGCGGGGCGGACGTCTCGCTGACGCCGATGTGGCCGCCCAGGAAGCGGGCGAACTCGGTGGCTGGGTGATGGGCAAGGCCGGTGGCCGGTATGGGTCCCAGGGCGGCCGCCACCAGGGCAACGGCGGCGCCGGCAGCGGCCAGCTTGGGCCAGGGCGCAGTCGCTCTGCGTTGAAAGACGGGCGGGTGTCGGGATCGGCTCAGGCGCGCCATGAGGCGCGGCCTCAGGCGGGCCCATACCCGCGCCTGTTGGTCGAGGAAGCCGGTGCGGGTGGTTGTGGCAACGGCGCGGCGCATTCGGGCCACGCGCAGCAGTTCCTCCAGTTTGGAGTCTCTAGCCTCCCATATAGGCTCGCCCAGGATCATGCGGTCGAGAGCGGTGCCGAAATCATCGGCCTCTCGATCGCGGCGGTGGAACAGCCAGGGGAGGAAGCCGCGCCGCTCCGACTCGCTGGCCTGAATGCGTGCCTGTACGCGCTGCCAAACGGCTTCGCGGTGGGCGTCGGAGATGGCGGCCGCCTGCTCGCTCATCCGGCGGCGCAGGTCGATCACCTCCTGAAGTTCCTTAATGTCGGTTTGCTCCGGGTCTGTACGATCGGCTGCGATGTCTTCCGCGCAATCGTGGGTTGTGGTGGAGCCTTCAGGCTCGCTGCTGGCCTGCTCCTGGAGGAGGTTGAGGCGGGCTATGAGGCGCTCTAATATCGCGCTCTGAGCCTCAGTGCCGGCCTCAGCGGCCAGGTGGGCAGCGTCGAGGCGGATCTTGGCTATCTGGACGAGCTGTTGGAGCTCCTCGTCGTTGAGGTCCTCGGGCATGCGGCCCTGGACCATCTCCTCGATGGCCTTGGCCAGTTCGTCCGCCCGGTTCTGGTCGTCCATCGTTAGCGGGCCTCTAGCTGCTGCTCCATGCGCGTCCTCAGCTTGCGTAGGGCGCGAAAGATGGTCACTCGCACGTTCACTTCGCTGGTCCTGAGTATGTCGGATATCTCGCGGTTGCTCAGTTCGGCGTCAAACTTGAGGGAGATGATCTCCTGCTCCCGGGGCGGAAGCTGGCGGAGGAGGGAGGCGAGGTGGCTGATGCGCTCGCGGTGGAGGAGGGTGTCCTCCGGGCTGGGTGGCTGATGGTTAAGTTCGTTGTTCCAAGCCGCCTCTTGGAGGGCTTTGGCTGCTGGCTTCTCCTTGCGCCAGTGGGAGGCGACCTCATTGCGAGCGATGGTGAATAGCCAGGAGCTGAAGGCATCGGCGGAGCGAAGGCCGTGCATCTTCACGTAGGCCTTCTCGAAGACGTCGGACACGATGTCTAGCGCCGCTTCCTTGTGCTGGACCCGCCCGTAGACGTAGGCGAAGACCTTGGGGAAGTATTGGTCGTACAGTTCGGCGAAATCGCTGAGCTGGCGGCTGTTCCGGTGAGGGAGGGCGGGTGGGGAACGGCGCGTTCGCTGTTGCGCTGCGATGGCAGCGGCGCCTGCACTGTTCGTTCTGCCAGCTAGACTGAAGCGCATGGGCTCGTCCCTTCGATCCTCGTCGCCTGCCGGGCCGGTGTTGACCGATGGCCGTCGGGGAGACCGAGGGCTAGCACTGGATTCAGGACGAACAATAGACGCCATAATAGGCAAAGTTGTTACAGGCTTTCGATGAGGGAATCGGCTTATCTTTCACAGGGGATTGACATATCCGGGTTCCAGTCTCTAGTAGTGCACTTCCATACATAGTCTGCATATGTGTTGGCCTGCCAAATAGGAGGGTTCCATCACTGCCAGTTTCAGTATGGCACTGGAGGGTGGTTGTGACAGTTAACTCGCAGCAAATATGGGTAAACAAGGGGTGAATTCGGTTTGGCCACTAGGGGATGACGAGAGTGGCGTGGGAGGCGAACTGCTTGAAATCGCCCATCGCGATGTAGCCGCAGCGCATAGCGATGACCACGGCGGGCAGGACGTTGCGCATGGCCTCCGCGGCTTCCGTCACGGGTATGGTGAAGTCACGTTGCGCTTGAGCGGCAGACGAGGATGGAGGGTTTGCTTGCGGTCTAGGCGGCTGCGTCAAAACGGGCCGGGGCGGTTCCTATAGGCCTCATCCAGCAGTTCAACGATGTGGACGACGCGTCCCGGGAGCCTGTGCCTGCGCAGACCCGCTTCGAGCTGCATCATGCAGCCGGGGTTGGCGGTGGCGACAATGGTCGCTCCGGTGGCGACGATGTCGCGCATCTTCCCGTCCAGCAGGTCAAGGGACATCTGGCGGTGGCCCAGGGAGTAGACGCCAGCGCTGCCGCAGCAGCGGTCCGGGCGCTCCATCTCGATGAGGCGGAGGCCGGGGATGGCGGCGAGCACGTCTCGCGGGGCGCGGGAGATGCGCTGGGCGTGAGCCAGGTGGCAGGGGTCCTGGTAGGTGACGTCGACCTCGAGCGGGCCGGATGGAGGCTCGAGAGGCAGCTCGGCCAGGAGCTCCGTCACGTCCTTGACCAGGCCAGCGAGGCGCTCCGCCTTCTCCGCGTAGTCGGGGTCGTCGGCCAGGAGCTGTCGATAATCCTTCATGGCGGAGGAGCAGCCGGCGGAGTTGACGACGACGGTGTCGGCCTCGCCTTCGAGGAAGGCGTCGATGTTGTGGCGGGCGAGAGCGCGGGCGGTGGTGCGGTCGCCGTTGTGGGAGTGGAGAGCGCCGCAGCAACGCTGGCCGCGTGGCACCACGACCGCGAGGCCGTTGTGGGCCAAGACGCGGACGGTGGCCTCGTGCACGCGGCCGAAGGCGTGGGGCATGATGCAGCCGGTGAGCACGGCCACGCGCCGTCGCACTTTGCTGTGAGGTTGGGCGAGGGCGCCGCGCGCGCGGAAGGTGGGGGCGGACATGGTCGGCGCCAGGACGACACGATCACGCACATACGGGACTCGCTCCGCCAGCCAGCGCAGGCCGGAGGCGCGATACAGGCGCAGAACGGCGGCCAGGGCTGACATGCGACCGGGCCGGGCGATAACCTCGCGCAGGAAGAGGGCGCGCAGCCGCCAGGCCAGGGGTGTTGTGCCGTTGGCCAGGATCTCCGCTCGCGCGGCCTCCATGATGCGACCATAGGGGACGCCGGAGGGGCAGGCGGCCTCGCAGTTGCGGCACTGGAGGCAGAGGTCGAGGTGGCCGACGGCGGTCGGTGTCGCGTCGATGCGTTCCTCGGCGATGGCCCTGATCAAGTACAGCCGCCCGCGGGGCGACTCCGTTTCCAGGCCGGTTTCGGTGTAGGTGGGGCAGTGCTGGAGACAGAGGCCGCAGTGGACGCAGCGGGAGAGGTCAACCTCCTTGGGGGCCGACGGACTGGAGAAGGCGGGCCTCCGGGCCATCACAGCCTCCCCAAAGTGCGGCCGGGGCTGAGGACGCCCTTCGAGTCGAACTCCTGCTTGATGCGGCGCATCAGATCGAAGGAAGGCGGCGGCTCGCCGAAAACGTCCAGGCGGCGTTTGGGGTCCAGGGGGCAGCGCTCTATGACGAGGGAGCTACCGATGCCGGAGGTCGCCGTGCGCAGCCGGGCTATCGTTTCCTCGGCGTCGTCCAGCTGGGGCCAGGATGCGTACAGGACGCCGATCGTGGGCAGACCAAAGATGCGGGGTGCCCCGCCCACGACCTCTAGGGAGTCGATGAGGGAAGGCATTCGGGTCGGAAGGGTGGTGGCCTTGCATGACAGCGCGGTGTCCGCGGTGCAGGAGAGCCGACCCAGGCTCTCCCGAACAGCGGTGGGGTCCTTGGCATCGCCGAGGTCGATGACGGCGCCCGAGGCCAGTTCGCCCATCTCCCGCCGGGAGCGCTCGACGGCTTGAGGGGTGCCCGCCAGGTCTAGGACGACGGCGCAGAGCCCGTCCGGAGCCAGGCCGGCGACAGAGGCTGCGGCAGGGTTGAGGAGCTGTACGCCGCGCAGGGCGAGGCTGCGGCGCTGCAGTTCATTGGAGAAGGCGCAGGCGCGGGCGGGCGTCTCGAAGGTAGCGAAAACGGTCCGCTCCGCCCTTAGCTGGGGCGCGAGCTTGAAGGTGGCCTCCACGATGATCCCCAGGCTGCCCAGGGAGCCGATGTATAGCTTGCAGAGATCGTAGCCAGCCACGTTCTTCACCACGCGACCGCCCGTCTTGGTGGCGCGGCCGTCCGCGGTGACGACACGCAGGCCGATCGTGAAGTCGCGGGGGGCGCCGTAGGCGTGGCGGGAGGGCCCAAAGGCGTTGGCGGCCAGGACGCCGCCCACGGTTGCTTTCTCCCCCCATGGTGGGTCCAGGGGCACGAGCTGCGCGTGCTTGCCCAGATGGCCGCGCAGTCGATCTAGGGTGATGCCGGCCTGACAGCTCGCGGTCAGGTCGGCTGGTTCGTGCTCTACCACCCGGTTCAGGCGTGACAGGCTGAGGGCGATTTCGTAGCGGCTGGGGACGTTGCCGATGTGCATGAGGGTGCCGCCGCCCCAAGGGATGACGGCGAGCCCCTCCACGTGGGCGTAGCGCACCACCTCTGCGACCTGCTCGCACGTGGAGGGCGCTACCGAAACCAGCGGCGTCAGGCCGTCGACGGTGAGGGCGGAGAGCTCCTCGCTCGGACTGACACCGTCAGAGCCCACGACGGACTCCAGGTGGCTGACGAGGGAGCTCAGGCTGACCATGAGTCTGACTCTAGGCGAATGCGTCAGGCCCAGCCCTGGCGATGGCGCCCTTCGTGCGGGAGGAGACCTCGCCGCAGGCCTTCGACGAGGGGAACACCTTGCCGGGGTTGAAGGCGTCGGCGGTGCCGAAGGCCAGCTTGACCCGCGCCATCACCTCTATGTCGTCCTCGGAGAAGATCCAGGACATGTAGTTGCGCTTCTCGTAGCCGACGCCGTGCTCGCCGGTGATAGTGCCGCCGGCTTCGACGCACAGGCGCATGATCACGGCACCCAGTTCGAGGACGCGCTGCGTGGCGCCGGGATCGCGCTCGTCGAATAGGACGTTGGGGTGGAGGTTGCCGTCGCCGGCGTGGAAGACGTTTGCCACTTGGAAGCCGAAACGATCGCAGGCCTCGTAGATGCCGCGGAGGACGGTCGGTAGCTTGGTGCGAGGAACGACACCGTCCAGGATGTGGTACGAGGGGGCCAGGCGACCCAGGGCCCCCAGGGCGCCTTTGCGGCCGGCCCACAGCCGTTCCCGCTCCTCCGCGGAGAAACCGATGCGCAGCTCGCGGGCGCCCAACTCCTCGCAGAGGGCGCGCACGGAGTCGGCCTGCTCGCGGGTCTCCTCCTCCAGGCCGTCGACCTCGATAAGGAGCACAGCGCCCGCGTCGGGCGGGTAGCCCGCATGGACAGCCTCCTCCACGGCCCGCATGGTGTTGCGGTCCATCATCTCCAGGGCGGCGGGAAGTATCCCCTGGCCGATGATTGCTGAAACGGCACGGGAGGCCTGGTCCACCTCGTCGAAGATGGCCAGAAGGGTCACGGTGGACTGAGGAAGATCCATGAGGCGGAGGATGACCTTAGTGACGATGCATAGCGTCCCCTCGGAGCCGACGACAAGGCCGGTGAGATCATAGCCGGGTGGATCGGGGGTTTTGCCGCCCAGCCAGATGAGGTCGCCCTCTGGGGTGACGATCTGGAGGCCGAGGACGTGGTTGGTGGTGGTGCCGTAGCGGAGGCAGTGGGGGCCGCCAGCGTTCTCCGCCACGTTGCCGCCGATCGTGCAGGCCTTCTGGCTCGACGGATCGGGGGCGTAGTAGAGGCCATGCGAGGCGACGGTGTTGCTCACGTTCAGGTTGATGACGCCCGGCTCCACGACGGCGATGCGGTTCTCCGGATCCACCTCCAGGATGCGGTTCATGCGCGAGGTGACGATAACTACGCCGCCGTCGCAGGGGATAGCACCGCCGGAGAGACCGGTGCCGGCGCCGCGAGCGGTGAGGGGAACGCCGTGCCGCCGGGCGATGCGCACTACTTCGGCCACTTGATGGGCATCGTCAGGGAGCACGACGGCCTCGGGCAGGCCGCGCTCGATCGTCGCGTCATACTCGTAGACGATGAGGTCTTCTGGGCTGTGAAGGACCCACTTCCCGCCGACGGTGCGCCGGAGGTCGCGGATCAGCTTGGGATTCGCCACAATCTAAGAGTCTAACACCGGGCCAGAGTGGGTGTATACTTAAAGGTCAAAGGGCAAGGCGGGGACCAGCATTGATGAGTATGGAGGAAGAATCGGGAGCATGAAGGTTCGCCGCGGATCGCCTTTCGTAGCTCTAGCGCTGTTTGCGGCGTTACTCCTGTGGGCTGCCTTGCGTCTGGACAAGAGGAGGCGCGTAAGGCAGCCTCCTTCTCCACAGATGATGGTGACGACGAAAGAAGGCGGGACCGCAGGCCGAGGAGAGCCTGGGTCGCGGGTCAGGAAGCTGGCCCGGGGCACGGTGCTGACAATTCTTGGTCTGGGCGTGGGCGGAGTGTTGCTGCTGTCGGCGGCTGATGGTACGGCGACCACGCCTGGAGACACGGTGGCGGCGGCATCCGGGGCCACTCCGACGGAAGAGGAACCTGCCATGGTGTCGGCGACGGTCGTGCCCGTACCGGCGTCCGCGCTGATTGCCACGCCAATGCCGACACCGCCCCCGACTACGTCGGCTTCACCGTCGCCGCCCCCGCAGACGGCGGTCATCGCCGAGAACGCGGGCGTCTCGCCGGAGATGCTCTCCCTGCGCGACCAACTGGCAGGCGAGATCCAGGCCTACCGCAGGCAGGTGGGTGGGATCGAGGTGGCGGCGGCGGTGACCGACCTGCAGACAGGACAGACAATTTCTGTGGGCGGCAACGAGCCGCACAAGACGGGCTGCGCGATCAACATGTTCGCCCTGTTCGCCGTGGTGGGGGAGTTCGAGGCGGGCCGGGCAGACCCCCAGAGTGTGGCCCGCAGCATCCGTGTCGGAATCGGAGGCAGCTATCCGCCACAGGTCAGGCGCTTTCTGGAGGTGGTCTTCCCTAGCTACCTGGCCGGAGTGACCCGGGCGCAAGAGATGATGCGCTCCTGGGGGATGGTCTC
>CAYFYG010000040.1:0-1558 GCA_964347225.1 uncultured Dehalococcoidia bacterium
GCGTTCAACCTCTACATAGGCCGTAACGGCCCCGCCTATGTGGAGCGGGACCGACTCGCACCCACCGAGGTAGTGGAGATGATCACGGCGGTTAACGGTCTGCCAACCCTGGCCCACCCTCGCGAACTCGACCAGTTGGAGGAACTCCTCTCCCAGCTCAAGGCCGCTGGCCTCATCGGCATGGAAGTGTACTACCAGGACTACACTCCGGAAGAAGTCAAGGGCCTGCGCGCCGTGGCCGAGAGGTTCGCCCTCATCCCCCTGGGAGGCAGCGACTACCACGGCCTGGGCGGCCCACAGGAACGGGAGCCTGGCGACATCCCCCTCCCGGACGAGCCGGTCGAGCGCCTGCTCACCCTGGCGCGTGAACGCGGAGCTCTAGAGGCGGTGTAGCAGGCTCTCCCGATGCAATGCCTCCGCCACCCCAACGTCGAAACTGAACTCACCTGCGGGCGCTGCGAGGCGCCCATCTGCCCTCGCTGCGTCGTCTTCACCGACGTCGGCGCCCGATGCCCCACCTGCGCCCCCACCCGCAAGCTCCCTCAGTTCGAAATCGGTCCCCTCTACCTGCTGCGCGGTGCCGCCGCCGCCCTGGCCACCGGCGCTGGCCTGGGGGCCGTCTGGGGCATCCTTCTTCCCGGTCGCATAGGCTTCTTCGGTCTGCTCCTGGCCGCCCTCTTGGGGTACCTGATCGCCGAGGCGGTAGGCGTGGCAACCAACCGGAAGTCCGGGACTCCCCTACAGATAGTGGCCGCAGGCGGCGTCATCGCCGCGTATTTGACACACAACGTGGTCACAGGGAACGAACTGCTGCCACCCGACGATCTGTTCGGATACATTGCCGTGATCGTCGCCGGCGCCGTCGCCATCAGTCGCCTGCGCTACTGATCCTTCGGCAGGTTCAGGACAGCCCCTAGCGGAGGATGGCTGTGATGACCAGCCCGCCGATGATGAACGCCACTATGAGGGCGATGCGCCGCAGATCACCCAGAACATAGCTGTGGTCACGGGCGATGTGACGGCCCTGGGCGGAACGATCCTGCTGGGTCGCGACAGGGACTGAGACGGGAGGCGGAGATGGCACGGGAGACGTAGCCGCAGCATCGCGCGAAGCCGCTGTCTCCTGGTGCAACCGCTCCTTCTTTGACTTGCGCCGCCTCGCGGGCGGCCGGTATCGTCTGGGCAAGAGTACTCCCTGTCCCTGGTCAGTCAAATTGAATTATACAGTTAGCCCACGCTGAGGCCAACGGTGGGGCGGCCCGATGCGCCCACGTTGACACCTTTCTTAGCCCAATATAGAATAAGATGGCCCTCAGGAGACCGTGACGGTACTTGGGGGTTTTCCATGGGCGGCCCCGTGGTGTAGCGGTTAACATGCCAGCTTGTCAAGCTGGAGATCGTGGGTTCGAATCCCATCGGGGTCGCCATACACAATATTCGAGCCGAACCGCAGCGAAACCTGCTGCGGTTCTTCATTATCGAGCCAAGCGCGGAACAACGGCTTGAACGCCGGCTTCACCTGGAGGGCCACTAGCTTCTTCCCAGGAACGTCTACGTA
>CAYFYG010000041.1:0-3379 GCA_964347225.1 uncultured Dehalococcoidia bacterium
CGTATGTAGGAGAGGAGGACAGCAGGGATGAGCGGCGGCAAAGCGAGGCGCAAGACGGGTTCGGACATGGCGGTGAGTCCACCAAGACACGGGTCTCGCCCTGGGCCCATAGCCCGGGCTCTCGCCGGCTGGCAGCCAGCTCGGGTTCTGATGGCGGCTCACGAACTCGGCCTTTTCAATGCGCTCGGGATAGGCTGGCTGACCGCTAAGGAGGTGGCGAAGGCATGCGGGACCCATCCTCGCTCGACATGGCTCCTTCTCAATGCCTGCGTCTCTCTAGGGTTCTTGGACAAGGTGAAGGGCCGGTACGGCAACTCGCCGGAGGGGATCGACCTGCTGGTCACAGGACAGCCCGCGTACCTTGGTCACGCGATCGACCACCAGGAGCGTCAGTGGCAGTGGTGGGGGCGACTGGCGGAGGCAGTACGCTCCAACCGGTCGGTGAGCGGCCGCACGGGCGCGGCAGACGATGTCGACGCTCCCCGCGGTTTCGTTCGCGCCGCGCATATGCGAGCGTTGCATGAGGGAGAGATCCTGACCGACAATCTCGACCTGGCAGGGCGAAAGCAACTGTTCGACGCCGGGGGCGGCGCCGGCACCTACTCGGTGTTCCTCGTGCGGCGGTATCCGGGGCTGAGGGCCGTGGTGTTCGACCTCCCTGCCACGGGCGAGATCGCCGCAGAGGTCATTGCCGAGTCCGGCCTGCAGGATCGAATCACATTCAGAGCGGGAGACTACTTCCGCGACGATTTCGGCCGGGGCAACGACGTCGTTCTCCTCTCGTTCGTCCTTCACTTGATGGCACCCCGGCGATGCATGCTCCTCTTGAGGAAGGCGTTCGATTCCCTGACAAGCGGCGGCCTAGTGGTGGTCCACGAGGGCCTCATCGAACCGCATGGTATGTCGCCGGTTTGGGCGACCCTCTTCTCTCTCAACATGCTGGTCGACACCGGCGAGGGACGCTCCTACAGTGCCCGGGAGCTCTCGGCATCGATGAGAGCGGCGGGGTTCGTCGAGCCAGGGGTGAGGCCACTTCCGGCGCCGGCCAATACCTCGCTGGTCATCGCCACCAAGCCCTAGGAGGTGCGCTGCCTCTTAGGATCGCTCTCTCGCTCCCGTAGTAGCTTCCCTGACACGGTCATGGCGCGTACTTGGCCATGTATCCCTTCACATTGACCTTGCGGGCCGTGTTGTCGGAGCTCATGTAGCGTACGGTGCCGAAGATGGGGCGCTCCGGCCCCCAGGGCCGGTCGTAGCGGCCCAGACACCAGAAGATGCCGCTGTAGGAGTTAGGGTCACGACCGTCCAGGGCATACTTGTTGTTTAAGTGGATCATGATCCGGGATGCATCTTCTGGGCTGGCAGTCCACTCGAGGATCTTCTTGCCCCACAGCATTCTCAGGTAGTTGTGAATGCGGCCCTCGCGAACCAACTGCATCTGGGCTGCGTTCCAGAGGGCATCATGGGTACGCCCCTCTTCGAAATCCGGCAGCGAGTAGAGGTACACCCGTGGATCGCTGGCATGTTTGGCCAGTGTATTCAGAGCCCACTGTGGCAGCGACTCGTGGCGGTCGTGGTTGTCCTGCTGCCAGCACATGTTGAACCCCAGCTCCCGCCACGTCACAAGCTGATCCAGGAAGGCTTCCGCGTTTCGATCCATGCCCCACCAGCCGGTGCGCTTGCCGCTTGCGATCGGTGCGAGCCTCTCGTAGGACCAACCCTCTCGCCGCGCGATCTCCGCGAACACCTCGTGCGTCGAGATGTGCCCGAAGTGCAGGTAGGGGGAGAGCCCGCTTGAGACCGCAGACTCAGGCTGGTTGCGCTCGTCTGCGTAGCGCGTGAGCCGTTCCCTGACGAAGTCTCTCAGCATCTGCCGTGCCGCAACCGAACCGCCCCGAATCGGCGCCGCGGCCACCGAGTGGTCAATGGGCAAACGGCGATCAAGCAGTTCCCCCTCCAGGGCATCCTCCGTCGCTGGCGGCCAGCGTGCGAATACCTCATTGGGGATTTCTTGACAGGCTGGCAGGCGAGCGTCCTGTAGAGGATCCGGTTGGGGAAGATCCATCAGGTGCTCGGGAAGCTCCTTCTGCAGAAACGTCCGAAAGGAAAAGGCGGTCGTGAAGACGCGATCCGACGCCCGCATGGGCAAGAGCCCATTGGAGTCCACCTTCTCCAAGCGCACTCCCAGGCGAGCCGCCGCCACCTCCACCGCCCGCGGCAGGAAGAAGGCCGGGTAGTCGTCCGTTACCACGATGCAGGAACGGGCGCCCAGAGCCTCCAGCAGGCCCTTGCCATCCCCTCGCTCTGGCTCAACATAGGGGTAGTAGAGCAGGCCCGCAGCTTTCAGCCGTCGTCCGTTGTCAGCCATACCCTCGATCACGAATCGGTGCAATCGGTCGCTCGCCCAAGGGTAGTCGCAGCGGAGAGCCTCGAGCACGACTAGCGGGCGGTCCAGCCGGCGAGCCCAATCGACAGCCCGTTGCAGGCTGAAACTCCAGGTCGTGCGACGGTGGGCGATCATCCAGTAGACGACAAACTCGCCGTGGGCGTTCACGGGCCCGCTGTTGCAGGCCGTGACCCGGATTTCAGGCACCGTCACGGTGTGACCTCGCGGGGAAGGGGGATGGCGACATCATACGCGTAGGGGTACGATTACCGTGGGTGAGGCCGCGATGACGGAGAGCGCACGCGAGCAGGCCGCCGTGGCTCGCTGGAAGCCGGGGCGCCGGTGGTACCACCCTCTGATGTCAGTCCTGGTGGTGAGGCTTTCCAAGTTCATCATGAATGGTCTGAACACCATGAGCATCGAAGGGGCTGAGAGGTTCGAGGCCCTGGCAGAGCGAGGCGGCAGGGGCCTCCTGACCTTCAGCAACCACGTTTCCCTGTTCGACGACCCCCTGATCGTGTCCAACTTCAGCCTGCCGCGTTACGAGAGCGTACGCTGGATAGCGGCAGACGCGATCAACTTCTTCGGCTCGCCGCTCAAGGCGTGGGTCTTCACGGCGGGCAAGGCAGTCCCGATCGTCCGCGGCTCCGGCCTGGAGCAGCCAGGGCTTGCCTTCCTGGAAGACCGACTCGGCGAGGGAGCCTGGGCCCACATCTTCCCGGAAGGCGGCAGAACGCGGGATCCACGGGCGCTCATGAGGCAACCGTTCAAGTCCGGCATCGGCAGACTGATGGCCCAGGCTCGGCCCATCGCGCTGCCCTTCTACCACTACGGGATGCACGAGATCCTACCTGTCGGTGCCAAGCTACCGCGAAGGGGCAGAACTGTTCGCGTCCTGTTCGGTGATCCGATCGACTGCAACGACGACCTTCTCCGCGAAGTTATGGCCTCTGCCGGGTCACTCGACCCCAAGAGCCCGGCGCTATGGGAAGC
>CAYFYG010000042.1:0-6209 GCA_964347225.1 uncultured Dehalococcoidia bacterium
GGCTGCAGCTAGTGGAGCTCTGCCAGCTTCAGCCGATGCTCGGCCTTCACCTTTACCGCGCGGCTGCCAAGGTGTTTGAACAGCGCTATCGCAAGACGCTGGAAAGACTAACCGACAACTTCCGAACGGCTCTGGACCTCGCGGCGGCGGGGGCAGAGCTCGCGAATTGACCGGTCGCTCGGTCGCGGTGAGGGAGGCGTGAAGAGCAGGGCAGCCGTGTTCCGGATAGTGGAGTGCCAATGGTTGAGAGCAGTAGACGCATGAACGCAAGCCACGGAGGGTCTACGAAGACAGCGACGCGAGCCGCGGGCTGCTGGGCTCCGCAAAGGGAGGCGCGTGTCGCCTAAAGACCACCAGCTCTAGTGGGCCAGCGATCCGTCCTATTGGCGTCTCCGCCTGTCGGGGCAGGACTCCTTTGGGTGCACGCCCGCACGCGTGAGCGTTCGCCATATGCTCGATGAAGCCAATTACGAGCGTGAACCCCACGGCCGCGGCCTCAAGGATCACCACCGGGTCCGACCGGCGCGAATCAAGGCCCACTCGGCGGTGGTACGGATGCTATGATCTTACGGTACTCGTCTTCTGTGAAGGTCTTGAGAGTGGTCGCGCGCACGGCGCCACGTGAAGATACTTCAAGAAGGGCGGCGAGGTAGGCTTCGTCGCTGGGGAACTCCGCGATGTTCACCACGTCGTACTTCCCAAGCACAAGATAGAAGGCAGTCAGTGCCCCTCCGCCTACCCTGTAGGCCTTCTTGACAGCTTCCAGACGCTGTGGGCTTTCCCGGATATCGCGAAGGCCTCGATCTGTCCATTTCAGGAGCGAAATGTAAACGGGCAACGCGCACCTCCCTAATCGTACATTGCGACCAGCGGTGAAGTTCGCCTGGGCCGCGTGGCTGTCAGGGTTCCCTTCTCCCAGCCCGAAGTGGCGGCTAGCAGTGCTGGATCAGACTGCACGACTCATGGCGATATGGCTGCTATGATCCGACGGTACTCGTCCTCGGTAAACGCCTTGAGTGTGGTCGCGCGCACGGCGCCACGGGAGACTACTTCCAGCAGGGTGGTGAGGTAGGCCTCATCGCTCGGGAACTCGGCGATGTTCACCACGTCGTAATCGCCAAGAACCAGGTAGAAGTCCGTCATCCGTCCCCCGGCGGCACTGAAGACGCGTTTCGCTGCATCCACCCGCTGCGGACTATCCTTGATAGCCCGCATGCCCAGGTCTGTCCACTTCAAGAGCGAGATGTAGGTTGGCATTTCACACCTCCTTCGTCCGCGCGCCTTGCGGACGGCCACAGTGTGCGCCCTAGCCAAGGGCATGCCTGGACTTTTCCCGGAACTACCCATGCTAGGGGCGTCTGGTGTACTTGCCGCCAACACTTCCTATGACCGGGGGACCACTGAGCGGAACCGGAGACCCCCATCTGTCCTCCCAAGTGCGGGTCATCGACCCTGTCCTCGCAGCCCAATCAGCCGACATGAGGGACAGAAGCGAGCGATGCTCGAGACGGCCAGCCCACCGCCATCCCCATCCTGAGACAGCAACTCCTGAACCCGCCGCAGCATGGCGCTTGAGCCTATGACGGCGCCGCAGGCCTCGCACCGGTCGCCGCGATCCTCGTAAAGAGGCACCCGCTCGGCGGCCAGAGTCTCTAGGTCGGTGGTCTTTTCGACGGAGATCGCTCGCTCCGGACACCGGCGCACGCACAGCCCGCAGCCGGTGCAAAGGGCCGGATCGAAGGCCAAGGAAAGAGAGTCGTGTTCCTGCTCCAAAGTCAGCGACCCTGTCGGGCACGTCTGTACGCATGCGCCACAGCCCGTGCAGGTCTGGGGCTCAACGTGTATGACGCCGAATGGGGAGTGGGGATGGCTCAGCGAGACGTTCTGGAACTCGCCCCCGCGGACGCCAAGGGCTCGGTGAACCTCGGCAGCGGCACGGGCGCCTGAGAAGGAGGCACGTGGCGAGGCCTCGGCTTCGCCTGTCGGCGCTTCGAACGGGCGGCGCAGCTCCTGAGCCAGCGCCGAGGTGGTCCCTGAAGATTCCAGGAGCCGTACATCCACTGGGGCGTGGCCGACTGCGCCCAGGAACTCGCGGCAATAGTCGAGCCGGCCCGCGAGGCGCTCTCCCTGTCCGTAGCCACGTCTCTCGTTGCAGGCGAGAACGCCCACCGCAGCCGCCCCGAGGGCGAAGCTTCGCAGTATCATTGTCACGGTCAACATCCCCACGCAAGGCAGCGTGACGGGCATCCACCCGACGGGGTAAGAGAACCCTTCACCTGACACCGCCTCAAACAGCGAGGCATTCCGCTGACAAAGGAATAGAGGTGCCCTTGGATCGGCGGCGTCGAGCGCGGGATTCGTCAGGAGCTCCGCGATCTCTGCGTCAAGCTGTAAACGAGAGTGCCCCGGTAGGTGAATGGCATCCCGTGGGCATTCCGACGTACAGATACCACAGCCAACACAGGCGTGTCTGTCCAGAGTCATCCGCCCGTCTAGGCTGGCGAGCGCATTCGTTGGGCAGACGTGCACACACTGCTCACAGCCGGCTTCGCTAGCGCAGCGACTCGCGCCGATGGACGCCACGGGCCGATAGCCGATGGGCGGAAGGGTGAAGAGAGCGCGGCGATTGATCTTTCCGTGCTGCCGAAGGAGATATGGCCTCACGTCATCCGACCCACTGCCGAGAAAGGCTCGCGACCGCGCCACTGCCGCAGCCAGGAGCAGCTTTGCCTTCTCCGTCGCCTGCGACCCCTGATGCGGCAGGGCGCAGAAGTCGCCCAGGTCAACTCGCTCTACGGCCAGAGGGTCCACGCCCGCCTTGCGGGCACGATACTGCATCTCTAGCTCGCTGTAGTCGCTAGAGCAGAGGCCGAGGACAAGGCGCTCGGCGCCGACAGATTCCGCCCGGGAGAGCTCCTTTGGCCGCCTGCACAGGTCAGCGACCACATCCACGTGAACGGCAGACTGAGTCTCCTCAAACCAGTGACGCAGGGCAGGGAGATCAAGACCGAGTGGCGGCTCGCCCAGCGATTCGCACAAGAGCACAAGGACCGTGGTCATCCCGTCACGATGATTAGGGTGTTGCTCTTTCGGCGGCGTGTGGTCCGTCACGACGACGCGGCCCCGCTGCCTTCTGAGAGCATAGTGATGAGCTCACCCAGCAGGTCCTTGTCGTGGCTGATGAACCGCTCCGCTCCCGCGCCAATCGCTCCGTAGATGCCTGTCCGGTCCGCGACCCGAATGCGGCGGGCGAACTGGGGAAACCATATCGCGAGGTGCCGATCGAGAAACGTCTTCTCCTTTCGCAGGATCCTGATGCCCCGCTCGAGATCCTGTTCCTTCCAGGCCTGTGCTTCCCGTTCGCAGAGAAGGGCCAGGAACTCGGTCTGCAGAGAGACGTGGTCGGGGAACTCCTTGAGACTTGGAGACAGGGCGAGGCCGACGGTCGCATAGTCCCCCTCGATTTCGGCCAGGGGCCGGCCTGTAGGCCGGCCGCCCGGCTGCCGGTAGACGGACTCATAAGGCGGACAGGGTACGTCGCTGGCGCTCACCGAGAACAGAGACACGAACTCGTTCTCGATCGCCTGACTGTCTTCGGAAGCGAGGCTCTTGATGGAGCGCAACAGGCGGGTCCACTCGCCGAAGAACGAGAACCGCGCCAGCGTTGTCTCCTCTCTCCCCAGTTCATCGGCGAGAAGGTCCACTCCCTGCAGCCGGCTCTCGTCCGGGTACAGGAAGGCTTGGCTGGCGAGACGGTAGCTCGTCTCGCGGACGTGGGCCAGACGGCCCAGGGGCATGCGCCGCTGCCACGGGTGCCACCGTGTTGCGTCAGGCGCGAAATCGAACGCTAGGTGATCGGGCGGGGCCTGACCTGAGCACTCGACATCCGCAAGCTTCCCGATCGCCCTCACGTGCATTGGTTTGAGGGCAACCGCCGGTACCCGCTTGCCCACACTCCTCCCGCTAATCCGGGGCGATTTCGTATACCACCGCCGAGAAGAACATAATTGTGACGCCGAACACGAACATCAGCGGCGCGAAGTCCACCCTGGGGTTGCTGTATACGGGACTCTCGGGCGGGCCGATGGGAGCGCTTAACGTGATGCCAAGCACCGTCAGGACCAAGCCCGCCAGCAGCGTCAAGACGAAGAGAGCCGTCCTCCTGCTCATCGCTTACCCCCTCTCCAGCCCGGTACCGATGGCCGGAGCGTCTACAGGTTCACGCACTTCCATGATCGGGAATACCTTGAAGAACAAGACATAGGCCAAGGCTCCCAAGCCGAAAAGACCCAGGACAATCGAATACTCAACCCACGTCGGCGTGTAGCTCCCTACCTCATAGTGGAGTAGCCGGCCGTGGGTCTGGGACGGCACCACGATGAGGAACCTCTTGAAGATCGCCGCCACGTTTACCAGCAGGCCCGAGGCTACCATGAGAAATAGGCTGTATCTCCCGCGCATGGCCTGGATGAACAGCACGATAAGGGGTCCGACCAGGAAGGCGACGGTGAGCCAGTACATCCAGGCATAGCGGCCTGTCACCATGGCATCGACAACGCGTTCCCCATGGACCTCCGGCTCGTAGACGGCGGTGAGCACCTCCACGATCATTAGATACCCGTAGACCACGAGGAGGACCCAAAGAAAATTGGCCAGCCAAGCGAACGTCCTGATGGGCAGTTGCTCGCGCAGGTTGAGCATGTTGCGGGCGGCGGCGGCAATTACTATCAGTAGGCCTATACCGGACACGCCGGCAAGGACCACAAACTCTGGCGGCTGGAAGGCACCGAACCATCCCGGGGCCGCCACCTGAAGGCCAAAAACGAAACCCAGTGTGGAGTGGGCTATGACAAGGAGGGGGATAATGGCCAAGGACAGCCACCAACTGGCCCGTCGGTGGCGCTCCCTCTCCTCGGCGGTGTCATTGTAGCCCGCAGCCCACAGGCGGTAGAACCACTGCAGCCGCCCCGGTGTCTTGGCACACTGGGCTGCGTCCTTCCTGCCGTCCAGGTACAGATATACCATGCTGGCAATCAGGTACGCCGATATCACCAGGGTGAAGGTGCCGAAGAACGGAGAGTGGGGCCGTGCGTAGCGGAAGAGATTGACGATACCCCTACCCGGCTGCCCTAGGTCGACCAGCACCGCCATGGCTCCTAGTATCAGGGCAAGAACCGTAAGGAGCTCTGCCATCCTCGAGACCGGACGCAGGTGCTCCAGGTTGAGAACCCGGATAAGGGCCGCGACTGTGATGCCAGCGAAGCTGATGCCTACGAAGTAGACCACGAAGACGATGTACAGGCCCCAGGGAACTCCACCCATGCTTCCTAGGTTTCGTAGCCCGGTGACGACCTCGCCCTCGATGGTCTGATAGCTGGCGGCCACAAGGCCCAGAACCACTAGGGCCAGCAGCACCGCGACCAGGGCGAAGAAGCCGGGGCCGACTCGGCCGATCCCGTAGGGAAGCTCACGAATCACTCTAGTAGCCATGGTTCACACCCTCGCTTCGATCGTTTCGATCTGCCGGACTTCCGTGCTGGGATGGGGACGACCTACGTAGTACACTCTGGGCTTCGTGTTGAACTCCTCCTCCAACCGGAAGGCTGGTTTCTCCTCAAGGAGCCTGGACACAATACTGTTCGGATCCTCTAGGTCGCCGAAGTTCAGGGCGAAGGATGGGCAGTTGGCCACGCAGGCCGGAAGCAGACCTTTCTCCACCCGGTGCACGCAGAACGTGCACTTCTCCTCGACCCCTTTTGTGTGATTGCTGCCGGCGATCTTGCGGTTCTCCTCCCCGTACCGTCCTACCAAATCAGGGTTGGCGTAGGGCGGGGAGGCACCACCAGTGATGGCTACTAAGTCTTCATCATCCCAGTCCAGATACTGATTCTCCTTGGGATCCTTCCAGTTGAAGTAGTTGACGCCGTAGGGACAGGCCACTTCGCAGTACCGACAACCGATACAGCGGTCCCAGTCCATGCCTACAATGCCGGACTTCTCCTTGTAGCGAGCCCCTACTGGGCACACCTTCACGCAGGGGGCGTTGTCGCAGTGCATGCATGGACGAGGAAGGAACGTCACCTCTGTGTCCGGGTACTCGCCCTCTTCCAGCCGGAAGACATACATCCAGAAGTGGCTATACGGCGTGTTGTTCTCGATCTTGCAGCCCACCATGCAGGCCCGGCAGCCAAAGCACCTATCGAGGTCTA
>CAYFYG010000043.1:0-10409 GCA_964347225.1 uncultured Dehalococcoidia bacterium
GTTGAACGGAAGCGAGTCATTGCTGATGCCACCGGTGAACGCCAGGTGGAACCACCTCTCAAATCGAAAGTAGATCGCGTCCACCTTCTGTTCCAGGCTGCCCGGGCCGACCATCTCCAGCGTCTGCCAGAACGTGACGCCAGCTCCCGCCAGCGCGGCGAGCGGCCAGGCGACGAGCGTCGGCAGAGGCGAGCGGGCCACCAAGAGGGCGAACAGCAGGGCCAGCAGGCCGACGAGTCCGAGAGCAGGCATATCGCTCGACCAGCCAGCGTTCTCGATGGACATTACGACGCCCAGCATCGCTCCCAGGGCCAGACCGAAGGTAAGCCAGTCCTCCCAATCGAGGAAGCGGTCGATCAGGCGCGCAGGCCGGGCTGGCGGCGCCACAGCCGACGTCTTCAGCCGCGTCCAACTCATCTCTGCCACAGCTAGCGCGCCCCCGCTCTCTGCCACCCCCAAAGATGCCTCGTCGATGTTCCGCTGGATCCCAGCGCGAGGGAGAGATCGTCTCCACAACGCACAAGGCAGGTGGGGATTCCACCAGCGACCAAAGTGCTGAACGGAAGCAGGGCGCTCTCCGCTGCGCCAAAGCTGCCGGGCTCCAGCATGACAACGGCGGCGCGGGCGCCCTGCTGTACCATGCGCTGAAGCGTTCCTACCCAACCCTCATCTGTCGAGCAGGTGACGACAATCACGGTGCTGTGGCGCCCGAACCGCTGCGCCTCCGCTTGGAGCACACGTGACAGCGGCTTCTGGCCCTCGGCTCTGGCCAGGGCCAGCGCCTCCAGGGCATGCATGTGTTGCCTGGCCCCTCGAGCGGGGTCGAGGACGACCGTCTCCTGACCGTAAACGAGGAGCCCCAACATGCGATTGGCTTGGAGGAAATAGTCGGCCAGAGAGGCAGCCACACGCACGGCGTACTCCTCTGTGCTGTCATCGCCCATGCCGGCCTGGACAGCCTCCTGAAGATCGAGGAGGAGCCATATCTCGCTGCCAGGGTGCATCTCGAACGTCTTCACCATGAGGCGGCTGAGGCGCGCCGTAGAGCGCCAGTGGATGCGGTTGTAGCTATCTCCAGGCTCGTAGTCGCGGACGCCAGCCGCGTTGGGAGTCACGTAGTGGGATAGGCGACGCACCGTACCCTCGCCCGGGAGTTGGGCAGGCGGTATCCAGAAACGTGATAGCTCCTCCGGGCGCGGGAGGACAAGAAGAGAGTGGCTCGAGCCATAGCTGCGACTGAAGCGGAACAGGCCGAAGGGGTCACCGGTGGTGACTCGCACCGGTCCCATGGAGAAGGCGCCTCGACGGGCGCACGGCACGGTCGCCTCCCAGTCGCGCTGACCGCGAGCGGGCAGGCTGACGACGGTGCGGGCTGGCCCGCCCGGCATGTCCGTTAGGTCCTCCACCTCGAGCCACAACTTGGTGTAGAAGGCTCGGTTGGAGAGGTGAACGCGGGCTTCGGTGCGCTGGCCCACTTGGACACGGTGGCTGGCGCGTTCCACGCTGACACCCAACGCACGCACGTTGGCCAGCGCCCAGATGAGGCTAACGGGGACGAGGCCGCCAACGAGGTAGGCTGCGCGGTAGAACAGCCAGTAGCCGCTCACCATCGCCAGGCCCAGCAGTGTGCCGAACACGGTGAGAACGAACAGCAGGTTCTGATTCCGCCAGAGCAGCCTGCCCAGGCCGGCCGCCGCGCGCCTCACCTCGCGTCTCCCTAGTATCGCCGAGCCCGTACGCCGGGCACAGGCAATCGCTCCAGGCACTCTCGTACGACCTCGGCAGTGGTCGACCCCTTCACCCGCGCCTGTGAGTTCAGGAGGATGCGGTGGCCCAGGGCAGGGTAGGCCAGTGCCTTGACGTCATCCGGAAGGACGTAGTCGCGGCCGTCCAGGAGGGCTTTGGCCTGACCCAGCCGCTGGAGACCGAGTGAGCCCCGGGGGGAAGCCCCCAGATACACCGAATCGTGCTTGCGGGTGGCGTCTGCCAGAGCCACTATGTAGTGCTTAACCAGGACATCTATGTAGACCTCTCCGATGGCGGCCTGGAGGGCAACCACGTCCCCTGGCCCACACACCTGTTCCAGGGTGTGCACAGGGTGGCTCCGGAGCTGACGGTCCATCATCGCCACCTCGTCGGGGGCCGCGGGGTAGCCCAGCTCCAGACGGATCAGGAAGCGATCCAACTGCGCCTCGGGCAGGGGGAAGGTGCCCTCATACTCAATCGGGTTCTGAGTGGCCATGACCATGAACGGCTGCGGCGCCTGATGCGTGACCCCATCGACGGTAACCTGCCGTTCTTCCATAGCCTCCAGCAGGGCCGACTGGGTCTTGGGCGTAGCGCGGTTGATCTCGTCGGCCAGCACGATTTGAGACAGGAGGGGGCCCGGACGAAACTGGAAATCGCCGCTTTTCTGATTGTAGATGGAGACACCGGTAACATCGGTGGGCAGGAGATCTGGGGTGAACTGAATACGGCTGAAGGAGCAGCCGCTGGAGCGGGCGAGGCTGCGGGCAAGCATCGTCTTGCCCACGCCGGGGACATCCTCCACCAGCAAATGGCCGCCGCACATGAGAGCCATCACGGCCAGTTCTATCTGAGACCGCTTACCGATGATGACCTGTTCTACGTTGTCGACGATGCGCTGAGCGACCACCCTGGCGTCCACGTCGGGCGACTCCTCCAAGACTAACAACCGGCTCGCGGAGTATGCACGCGCCACGTGGGGCAGACAGGCCGCGGCCACGTTGGCGCCTGAACGCATCAATTGTATCATTTGGACACGCCGCCGATGACCACTTCCTCCTTATCGGCTCGGCGCAGTCAGGAGCGCTATGAGGAATCGAGCGGAGAGTCCGTAACCTTTGCCTTGACTCGCTGTTCTACATAATGGGGTGGTGCGTGAAATGATTGCCCAGGGTCAGGCCGCTGCCAGAGGAGATTCCCATGACCGATATTGAACGACCCGCAGGCCCCGGTTCGGTGGCTGCTACGGGACTCGACATGGGCGTTCTCACCGATCTCGCCCTGAAGACGCTGTATTTCGCCAGCAACATCGAAGGAGCTGACCTCGCCAAACGCCTTGCCTTGTCCTTGAATGCTACAACGGAGGTCCTCGAATTCCTGCGGCGAGAGCGTCTCTGCGAAGCGATGGGCGGAACGGGACGGTCTGCAGCGACGCTACGGAGTTCCCTGACCTCGAAGGGCATAGACCGGGCGGTAGCAGCGCTGGCAATGAGCGGTTACGTTGGCCCGGCGCCGGTGCCGTTACAGGCCTACATAGACCAGGTACAAAGGCAAACGATTCACAACGTGGAGCTTTCGCGCCAGGTGATTGAAGAGAGCCTGTCTCACCTAGTCTATCCGCAGCGGACGCTGGACCTCATCGGGCAGGCGATCAGCTCGAAGCGCGCCACACTACTCTACGGCGCCTCCGGAAACGGCAAGACCAGCGCCGCCGAGGGGCTGGCGAGGGCGCTGTCCGGCCACATCTTGATCCCGTACGCCGTCGAGGTGATGCGGGAGATCATTCAAGTATATGACCCGTCCGCTCACGAGGCAGTCGATGACGCAGATAGTGGTCAATCAGCGGCACGAGCTTTGCCTGATCGACGCTGGGTTGTCATCAGGCGGCCAGCGGTGTTCGCCGCGGGGGAGCTCGCCGCCAATCACCTGGAACTCATGCTGGACCAGGTCCACAAGACGTATGAGGCACCGATACAAATGAAGGCCAATGGCGGCGTTCTCGTCATCGACGATTTCGGGCGGCAGCGCCTGGAAGCGGCCTACCTGTTGAACCGATGGGTCATTCCGTTGGAGAGACAGGCCGACCACCTCTCGCTCCACAGTGGCGCCAGGTTCGAGGTTCCCTTCGACGTGATCCCGGTCTTTGTGTCCAACCTGCCTCCGATGTCCTTGGCGGACGACGCGTTCCTGCGGCGCATTCGCTACAAGGTGCAGATTCCAGGGCCGGATCCTGCCACGTTCATCGAAATACTGAAGCGCGAGTGCCAGCGCAACAGCGTGTCCTACGATGAGGACGCGGCCACCTATCTCATGAACAAGTATTTCGGTGAGGGAATCCGCGAGATGCGTGGTTGCCACCCCCGCGACTTCGTGGAAGCGATCGCCGATGCCGCCCGCTACCAGGGAGACGAGCGATCTCTCACCGCCTCCACCATCGACGAAGCCCACAGCCACTACTTCGTGGACAACTGACGCTCCGCATTGCTCCTATCGGTCCAACCCACCTGGCACCAAGCGGCGGACGACCGAGAACGATCAGGCTGTTCGGCTTCTGCCGACGGCGTCAAGCAGGCACGTGCACTGGCAATCGCATAGCGCCAGCAATGACAGACTGCCTACCCGCAGCCGGATTCGCGCCCGATATCCGATCGTCCCATCAGCCCCTGCTTGAACCCGCGGAAGAAGTCTCGTGATCCCTCGCTCCTACGATGCCCGGATATCTTGCCGAGGCGGTAGAACAGGAGCGTGTGCAGCACGATCATCATGACGCCTACCAGCCACACCGCCAGACGCTGCTGGGAAAGGGCAATCACCGAGAGGGCCAAGATGAGGACACCCACCTCAAACACGATGACATGTAGACACAGTCTTTGTGGCTCGTGACCTGGCAAGCTGAACATCCTAACCTCCGAAGGTTCTGGCATTGTGACCCTAACCCCAGTAACAAACATCAACTGGAAATGTTACGGGCGCTGGGGGCGGGGCACTGTGGGATCGCCGCTACCGGAGACTGGGACAGCGGTGATCGCTGCGCCCCGGCCAATAGGCTCCGCCGGGGGCTCTAGCCCTTACCCTCCCCGCTCAGAATATCTACCATAGGGTCGTGAACAGCCTCTTCGGCATCCCGATGGACACCCTCATGGTGATCTTCTCGGCCGCTTTCGTAGCCGCCATGGGGATGGTCGCGGCGCTGGCACTGCGCGAACGAATCTTCCTCAAGTTGGCCCTGCGGAACATTCAGCGGCGGCCGGGACGGGCAGGCCTCATCGTGGCTGGGCTGATGCTGGGCACGGCGATAGTCGCCGCCGCCTTCAGCACCGGCGACACCATGACGCACACAGTGCGATCCACAGTCCTGACGTCGCTTGGCAATATCGACGAGGTCATCTCAGTCAAGGGTGCCGAGACAGAAGCGACCGTTTTCGTGGAGGCGCCGGCCAGTGACGTTGAGTACTTCGACGAGGCGCTTCTCCCGTTCGTGGAGGAGGTTGCCGCGGGCTCCGATGTCATCGACGGGGTGGCGCCAGCGATTATCGAGTCCGTCGCTGTTCAGGACGTGACGACACGACAGAACGAGCCCAGGGCAACGGTGTTCGCCACCGACCCCGCGCGGATGGAAGGCTTTGGGGAGATCAAGGATGTGGGGGGCGGGACGCTGTCCCTAGCCGACCTAGGCCCCAACGAAGTCTACCTCAACGATGAGGCCGCGAATGAACTGAACGCCAGTACCGGTGACGGGCTAGCGGTGTTCGCCGCCAACAGGTCGATAAGGCTACGTGTGGGAGCGATAGCCCAATACGACGGCAGCGGTACCGACGGGTCGGCGGTACTGATGCCGCTTGCTGCGGCGCAGGGGCTCCTGGAGAAGGAAGGACGCATCAAGCACATCATCATCTCGAACGAGGGGGGCGCCCTGTCCGGCGCGGATCACACGGACGATGTGATAGCCCAGCTGGAGCCGACACTGACGCCTCTGAACCTGCAGGCGGAACCGTCGAAGCAGGACGCCCTCGACCTGGCTGAGACGCTGGGGGACACGTTCACCACGTTCTTCGTGACCTTTGGCACCTTCTCCATCATTGCAGGCATCCTGCTGATATTCCTCATCTTCGTCATGCTGGCGGAAGAGCGGAAAGGCGAGATGGGCATGGCCCGGGCGGTGGGGACAAAGCGCGGCCACCTGGTGCAGATGTTCCTGTACGAAGGGTTGGCGTACGACCTAGTGGCGGCCGCCGTGGGAGCGTTCCTGGGCCTGGCCGTTGCCTACGGCATGGTCTTCGTGATGACCGAGGCCTTTGCGACCTTCGCCGGCGTGGACATCATGCACGACTTCCGGGCCCGGAGCATGGTTGTCGCCTACACGTTGGGCGTGCTTCTGACGCTACTCGTCGTGACGATTTCGGCATGGCGGGTGAGCGTGCTGAACATCGTAAGGGCGATACGAAATCTGCCGGAACCGGTGCTGACCAAGGGCGGCGGTCTGGGCTGGGCATTCGGAGTGCTGGCGATCCTGCTTGGGGTTCTGCTCACCTTCGCCGGTGTCAACGCAGAACAGGCCGCGCCGTTCATGCTAGGAACGTCGCTGGTGCTCATAGGAACGGTTCCGCTCCTGAGATGGATGGGGACGCCGGACCGGGTGGCCTACACGGTTCCGGGACTGGCGCTGGTGGTGTGGTGGCTGCTGCCTGCCCGCACACTGGAGTGGATCGTGGGAGAACTCTCAGCGGATTTCTCGCTGTTCATCCTGAGCGGAGTGATGGTGGTCACCGGCGCCACCTGGACCGTGATGTACAACTCGGATTTGCTGCTCCACGCGACCATGGCCCTGTTCGGCCGCATCCGCTGGCTGGCGCCGATCCTGAAGACCGCGGTTTCCTACCCGCTGACGAGCCGTTTCCGCACCGGCATGACGCTGGCGATGTTCACCCTGGTCGTGTTCACAGTCGTGGTGATGTCCACGGTCAACAACGCCTTCAGAACCGCGTTCGATGATGTGGAAACATACGGCGGCGGCTTCGACATCCGCGCCACCACGGTACCCGCCAGCCCTGTACAGAATCTGAAAGCCGCGATCCAGGAGTCGGACAGCCTGAACGAAGAGGAGTTTGACGTCGTTGCCGGTCAGTCGGTGCTTTCTCTGGAGTTGAGGCAAGCCGATCTGGAGGACGCGGACGAGTTTGAGTCCTATCCAGTGCGCGGCCTTGACGACGAGTTCATCATGAACAACAACTATGAGTTCGCCATCGTAGCGGAGGGGTACGGTTCCGCGGAGGAGGTCTGGCGGGCGGTAGCGGAGAACCCCGGTCTGGCCGTGGTGGACCCACTGCCGGTGCCCCGACGGGACAACTTCAGTTTCGGCCCCGGCGTGGACTTCCGGTTGGAGGGCTTTTTCATCGAGGACGACTCGTTCGAGCCCATCAAGATCGACGTGTTCGACCCGCAGACCAGCACGACATTCAGCCTGACGATCATCGGGGTGCTGAAGGAGTCGGTGGAACTGGACTTCATTCTCGGGGTCTCGACTTCGCAGCAGAAGCTTCCGGCGGCGCTGGGCGAGCGGGCTGAGCCTACCGTACACATGCTGAAGCTCAAGGAGGGCGTGGACGCCAGCGCCACCGCAGAAATGCTCGATTCGGCCTTCCTCCAGAGTGGCATGGAGGCGGAGGCGATGGAGGACAAGCTAGCGGACTCGGTGGCGGCCAGCGACACGTTCAACTATATTCTGCAAGGGTTCATGGGGCTGGGTCTGATCGTGGGCGTGGCGGCACTGGCCGTGATCAGCGCCCGCTCGGTGGTGGAGCGGAGACACGAAATAGGAGTGCTGCGGTCCATCGGATTCCGGCGCCAGACGGTCCAGTTCAGCTTCCTGCTGGAATCGTCGTTCGTGTCCCTGGTGGGCATCGTGATGGGGACCGCCCTGGGCCTGGCGATCGCATTCAACGTCATCGACGATTCCCGCCAGCAGCCGAGCTGGGAGAACCTGGGATTTGCGGTCCCCTGGCTCAACCTCCTGGTCATCTTCATCATCGTCTACGCGGCGGCCCTGGTGGCCAGCTATATTCCCGCCCGCCAAGCCTCAGGCGTCTACCCCGCAGCGGCCCTTCGCTACGAGTAGGGTCCGCCGAAGACCTGGAACTTTTCGCCGCTTTCCTCCGTCTTCTCTAACAGTACCGGAGGTGAGCCATGCGATACCCAAAACTGCTCTGGCCCGTCCTGATCCTGGCCCTGCTGGCCCCGCTGGCAGTGAGCTGCGGCTCGTCGGTCTCAGCCGAAGTGGACGGCTACGTGGCGCTCGTTCCGCGCGTCCTGCGTCCCGGTGAGGCTGAGTCCGTCTCGCTTTCCCTGTTCCACGGCGACAATCTGACCAGCGCAGATGTGAAGGTATCCCTGCGCCAGCAGGGCGAGCCCGTGCTGGAGACCTCGACACGGGTCAAGGGTAAGGGCACCGTCGAACTGAAGGTCCCCGAGCTCGACAACGGCGACTACGAGATCGTGGTCAGCGGCCCAGGCTTCAGGGACAACGCTAAGGTCCAGGTCCAGCAAGGCACCCTCCTCTTTCTGGAGACCGACAAGCCCATCTACAAGCCGGGCCAGACGATCCTGATGCGCCTCGTGGCCCTGAACTCGGAGCTGAAGCCGGTGTCCACGGAGGCCACTATCGAGGTCCAGGATGCCAAGGCGATCAAGGTCTTCAAGCAGTCCGTCGCCACAGATGAGTTCGGCATGGCTACGGTGGAGCTGCCCCTTTCCAGCGAGCCCAACCTGGGTGTGTGGAAGGTCTCGGCCGGTGCTGGTGACACCGCCACCGAGATCGACGTGCGCGTCGAGGAGTACGTCCTCCCCAAGTACGAGGTAGCGGTCGAACTGCCCAAGCAGTGGTTCCTGGTGGACGAACCGATTACCGGTCATGTCACCGCCGAGTACAGCTTCGGCAAGCCGGTCCGCGGCGAGCTACAGGTGAAGGCCTCCCGCTACGTCGGCGTTTGGGAGGAGTTCGCCACGTTCTCCACGGCCATTGATAGCGAGGCCGACTTCGAGGTGAAGGCGGCCGGGTTCGTCGCCGGCGTGCCCGAGGCCGGTGGACTGGGAAACGTCACGCTGGACGTGACGGTGGTGGAGCGGGCAACCGGTTACGAGGAGAAGACCACGGAGCTGGTGACCGTGGCCGCCACCCCCGTCAACATCCAGATGATCCCGGAGAGCCCCGTCTTCAAGCCATCCCTACCTTTCAACCTGCTCCTGATCACCGAGACGCCGGACGGCCAGCCAGTGGAAGCCAGCGTCAACATCGATGTCTCCTATCTGGATGAAGACTACAACCAAGTCGGTGAGGAGCAGAAGCGGGTGGAGACGAAGCGCGGCACCGCCCTGCTACCGCTCACTGCGCCTGTCGACGCCGTGACGATGGGCGCCAACGCCTACTCCGGCGATGCTTACGCCTTCAAGGAAGTGACCGCCGGCTACTCACCCTCCGGCAACTTCATTCACGTCGAGCAACGGGAGCCTACGCTGCTCGGCGTCGGCGACCGAGCCAACTTCCACGTCTCGTCAACCTCCGAGGCGCGTAACTTCTACTACGAGGTCGTCTCCCGCGACCGGGTCGTGTTCACGGGCTCAAGCGGATCGCCCGACATAGCCTTCAACGTCACGCCCGCGATGGCCCCATCAGCCAAGCTCCTGGTCTACCAGATACTGCCGACGAGCGAGGTGGCGGCGGACTTCATCCCGTTCGACGTCGAGGGCGATTACCCCCACCAGGTGTCCGCCTCATTCAGCATGGAGGAGGCTCGGCCTGGCGACGACCTTCAGGTCGACGTGCAGACGGAGGGCCCGGCCAAGGTGGGCCTGGTCGCCGTCGACCGCTCTGTGTTCATCCTGGCCGAGAACCGGCTCAACCTCCAGCAGGTGTTCGCTGAGTTGGAGCGGCTGTACATGCAGCCCCAGGCGGAACTCCACGAGGCCGAGCCAATCCCCGGGCCCATTGTCATCCCGGGGGCCGAAGAGACGTTCGGGGATGCCGGACTCATCGTCCTCTCCGACAAGCGAGTGCCCAAGGGCAAGGAGATCGAGCGGCCCTGGCTCGAGTTCGACGGGATGGGAGTGGGCGGCGCGCTAGAAGACGAGGCCATCATGCGGGCTCAAGGCCGCCCTGCTGGCGAGCCAGCGCCCACCGCAGGCCAGGGCCTTGCCGAGGTGCAGCGCGTCCGCCAGTTCTTCCCCGAGACCTGGATGTGGGAGGAGGTCATGACCGACAGCGAAGGAAGAGCGGCGCTGCCCGTTCAGGCCCCGGACTCCATCACCACCTGGGACCTGCGGGCGGTCGCCCTCTCGCCCGAAAAGGGCCTGGGCGTCTCCGAGACCGCCCTGGTAGTCTTCCAGCCCTTCTTCCTCCAGGCAGACCTCCCCTACTCCGCCATCCGCGGCGAGGAGTTCCCGATCAAGATCGCTCTCTACAACTACCTGGACGATCAGCAGGAGTTCCTCGTGGAGGTGGAGGCCGCATCCTGGTTCGACCTTCTCGATGAAGCCGCGAAGACCGTGACGGTGGCGGGGAACGACATCGGCAGCGCGGAGTTCATGATCCGGCCCAAGACGGTGGGCACGCAGCTCGTCGAGGTCACCGCCCGCAGCGGCGACGCCGCCGACGCCGTCATCAAGAGCCT
>CAYFYG010000044.1:0-2638 GCA_964347225.1 uncultured Dehalococcoidia bacterium
CGGACCTCGTCATCCTGGACCTGATGCTGCCCGGGCTGGACGGTGTTGAGGTCTGCCGCCGCCTGCGGGCCGCCAGCGATGTTCCCATCGTTGTCCTCACCGCCCGCGACGCGGTGTCCGACAAGGTGCAGGGTCTGGACGCCGGCGCTGACGACTACCTGACGAAGCCGTTCGCCTTTGACGAGCTGTTGGCCCGTGTGCGAGCGGCCCTACGCCGCAGGGTGCCTGCCGAGGAGGTCTTGACGGTCGGTGATCTGGTTATCCGGCCTGCCAGCCGTGAGGTGGAGCGCGCCGGCCGAAGCATAGAGCTCACGGCTCGCGAGTACGATTTGCTGGAGTACCTTGCCCGCAATGCGGGCAAGGTGGTGGACAAGCAGGCCATCTTTGAGAAGGTGTGGGGCTTTGACTTTGAGGTCGAATCAGACGCCATAAAGGTATATGTCCGCTATCTTCGCAAGAAGCTGAACGCCCCCGGGGAACGCGACCTGATCCACGCCGTACGCGGCGTGGGCTACATCCTTAAGGCCTGACCAATGTCCCTGAGCCTTCGCTGGCGGCTGACCATCGGCATTGCTGCCGCCCTTATTGTCACCCTTGTGGCGATCCTGGTGACGCTCCGGCTCGCCCTGGGGGGAATCCTGGAGGCAGATCTGGACGACGATCTCTCCAGGGATGCGGGGCTGGTGTCGGCGCGGGTTGCCTTGCTCGGCTCGCTGGACGACAGGGAACGCCTCCAGGAGATCGTGGATTCCTACTCGCTGGGCGGACTCGCCTCCGCCTTCTTGGTTGTGGTTCGCGATGATGAGGGAAACGTCCTGGCCTCGACGCCCGGTGTCGACGTTGAGGTGCTGGCTCTGGAGCAGGCGCAGTGGGAGGCCGTGCGCGAGGGCGACCATTTCAATCGCACAGTCACCCTGGGGGAGGGTGACAAGATACGACTGCGCACATCGCGCCTGAGAATCGGAACTGAGGTAGCGGGCATCGTTCAAGTGGCGGAGGACGCGGAGCTCACCAGCCGACCTCTAGATCGCCTGCAAACGCTGCTGCTGGTGGAGGGCATCGGGGGCGTCATCTTGGCGTTGATCATCGGCTACTGGCTGGCCAGGGGCGCCGTGAAACCGCTACAGGAGGTCATCGGTGTCGCCGCCGACATCGAGGCGTCAGACCTAGGCAGGAGGATCGGTGCCAGAGCTAGCCCGGCAGAGGTCCAGAAGCTGGCGGACACTTTCGACGCTATGCTGGCGCGCCTGGACTCCGCCTTCCAGCAGCAGCGGAACTTTGTCCTAGACATCTCCCATGAACTGCGGACACCTCTGACTGCTCTCAGGGGAAACATCGACGTGTTGCTCATGGACGATCGCCTGGACTCCGAGACGCGATCGGCGCTGGAGCGGATGTTGGGAGAGGTGTCGCGGCTCATCCGCCTGACGTCCAATCTTCTGTACCTCGCTCACGCCGAAGCCGGTCGTGAACTGGACCGCCGGCCGGTCGAGCTGGACACGCTCTGCCTCGAGGTCTATCGACAGACGAAGGACCTCCGCTCCGACATCAGGTACCGCTTGGGTAATGAGGATCAGGTGACCGTGGTTGGCGACCGCGATCTCCTGAAACAGATGCTACTGAACCTGGTGGACAACAGCTTGAAGTACACTCCTGCCGGAGGGGAGGTAACTCTGTCTCTCTACCGGGATGTCGGCCGTGCGCGTCTGGAGGTGCGGGACACCGGCCCGGGGATCGACCCGGACCAGGTCCCTCTCATCTTTCAGCGGTTCTACCGGGGGAAGGACAGGGGGAAGGGTGGCAAAGGCGGCGCTGGCATCGGTCTGGCCATCAGCGACTGGATCGTCAAGGCGCATGGGGGAGAGATCGTCGTAAACAGCGAGCTGGGCAAAGGCAGCGTGTTTACGGTGGTACTGCCGCTGGCCCCCCAGGAGGCGTGACGGAGAAGGCCGGTGTCCGGCTGGCCGGAGCTCTTCCTACCCTGAGCTTGCCCGGGAGCCTTTGACGAGGCGGAGGGCCACGAAGCCGGCGGCAAGAAACGCGACGGCACCACCCGCGGCAGCGATGGCGAGCAGTGCTGGACTGATGCCGCCGTCCGAGGAGGTGGCTGGGGTGGCGCCGGGGGGGACATCCTCGCAGGCCGTGTCCACCGCCACTTGAGCGCTCTCGATGGGGCCGTCGAAGATCGTGTCCCCGTTGGTGTCTCCCAGGACATCGCCATCTACGTTGCGCAGGAGGGGCCCTAGATCCGCTAGGCCGTCGCCATCGACGTCACGCACGATGAGTTCGATCTCGCTCGTGCCGCGGCCGGCCGCTCTCATGCTGAGCCTGAAGAGCACGCCGGAGCCGGAGTCAGGCGTGGGTGGATCGGACGTATCCGCTGCGGCCACCGGGTAGAGGCCGGGGTCATCAACGCGGCCCGAGACGTCCAGCACGGAGCTGCCGGGATTGCCGGCCAGGAACATCTCCACATCTCGTCCTGTCACTTCCAGCACGGCCGGGTCGAACCCTACGTACAGCTGCCAGGCCAGCAGTTCTTGCACGTCCCGGATGTAGATATCGACGTCGAACGCGTCACCGCGGCTGACGGACACACATGGGTCGACGGTGCTGAGGGTGAGTGGGCCGTTCCCTTCCG
>CAYFYG010000045.1:0-3492 GCA_964347225.1 uncultured Dehalococcoidia bacterium
CTCATCCGCGAGCGGATCAAGCTCCTCACCGAGGCCGAGGAGATGGCGGGCTTCTTCTTCCTGAAGGGAGAACTGGACTACCGGACCGAGGTGTTGCTGGGCAAGAAGTTCGCCGATGAGTGCGGCGCCGCCTCAAACGCGCTGGAGACGGTGTTGCTCCGGATCAGGAACCTCCAGCCCTGGGACCACAAGACGCTGGAGGGCGCCATCCGCCCCCTGGCCGAGGAGTTGGCGCTGAAAACGGGCGAGTTGTTCGGCCTCATCCGCGTAGCCGTGACGGGCAGGACAGCCGCGCCGCCGCTGTTCGAGACGATGGCGGTTCTGGGCCGCGAGCGAACTCTGGAGAGGGTGGAGTCGGCGATCGGGAGGCTCGCGGATCAGGCGGCGTCGGAAGGCACATAGCGAGCGCTTTCTCGGTATTATGAGCGCTCGCTATATAATGCTTTCTTTTCACCTCAAACCTCTTGACTGCTGAGGCTGGTGTCCTACAATACTCATGATTCCAATTACATGATATGGGTGGAGAGATTTTGAGAACGCGCAAGCAAGTTCCAGCCCCAGACCTCGAGCGGCTCCCGATCCCGCCTGTCACGGTCTCGGGCGTCTTGGCTGCCCTGACGGCTCGGGCTGGTCCTAATTTCGGCGTCTCGCAAAAGGGGTTGCCGCACCCCCGGGGCTCACCCCAGCCCCAGAGACGTTCAGAGGCCGCCGTGGCTGCTCCCGCGGCGGCCTCGATCCGGCGCCCGGGTCGCCATTGCCCAAAGGGAGGATCGGGCGGCCCGGGCGGCCCCTTTCTATACGCTAGCCTGATCGGCGACCTCCCCGTGAGGGTGCCACCTCCGGACGCGGAGGGAGATCTGTGCCGTTGGTGAGGCGGCCGCTGTACATCAGAACCAGGGATTGGAGAGCACCCTCGAGATGGAAGTCGTCCCGCCACAGCAATCTGCCCAGGCGCAATCCATCGAAGATCGCCAGGACAAGGTCGGCGAATCCCTTGGGGTCAACTTGCTCGGTGTAGGGCCCTTCTGATTTGGCCTGCTGGATCAGCGACTCCAGCCACTGCCGCCGCAGCGCCCGGCTCCCCCGCGTGATCCCGGCCAGCTTCTCATTCCGGAGCGATTCGGACCAGATCTCGACGTCCAGTCGTGTTCGATTCTCAACTTGGGGGTCTCGCGCCCGCTCAAAGAATTCCGAGGCCAAAGCCTGGACTGCAGAGCGCACGTCGCCGGAAGCTTCTGCGGTTGACCTCAGGTTGTCGACGGTACGCCGCGCCGTATCCTCAATGACAGCGCTGATGATCTCTTCCTTGCTGCCGAAGTAGTGGTAGAGGCCGCCGGGTGTGATGGCTGCCTCGTGGCATATCTCGTCCGTCGTAGTCTGGTGAAAACCGTTGCGCAGGAAGCAGGTTCGGGCTGCCTCGATTATCTCCTGCCGTCGGTGCTCAACCTCTTCGGGCTTAAGCTTCGGCATACTCATCCCCCAGCGCCATAGCGAGCGCTCGCTATACTTATATCACAGACAGCCCGTTTGTCAATCGCCGGCCGCCCCTGCGCCTCAGTTTGTCACGGCTTTGGCCCTTTGATACAATCGCCGTGGCGTTGCGGGATGGTGTAACGGTAGCACGCCTGACTCTGGATCAGTTAGTCTAGGTTCGAATCCTAGTCCCGCAGCCAGCTACGGCGCATTCGTCTAGTGGCCCAGGACACCGCCCTCTCAAGGCGGAGATCGCGGGTTCGAATCCCGCATGCGCCACCAAACGGCCAGTTGTCGGGGCGAGGCGCCAGTTGCCTCGCCTTATTGTGTTCCGACGCCACTCAACGGCGCTGCCCCTGGCGTCGGAAGCACAGACCGTGCAGAAGCCCCGCCTGGTGGATATCGTAGTCGATACCGATCCCAGTTCCTCCTGGCTGTAGGGTGGCTCTACCCGGCGCGACCGGACAGTATGAACGCCGCATGCCCAAGACCTTGCTCTATCAGCTCAACCCAAGCCCGCCCTCTCCTTGCGTGCTTTTGCTCCCAACAGGTACTATGGCAGAGCGCCCTCCGGCGAACTCATGCAGGATCGTAGGCGAGAATACTTGAAGGTGTACGAAGCCTGGCAGGCCCAGCTCCAGGCCGTCCACCGCGTGTTGCTTGAGGGAGAGCGCCTAGAGCCGCCGAAGCTAAAAGCGCTGCTCAACCGTGAGGCGCGTGCTAAGGAGCGCTACGACCGCGCGCGCCGCGCGCTGTTGGGACTCTCGGAGGACGAGTGACCCCTCGTGATTTCAACCCGTATCCATAATCCGCGGCCGCACGTTCTCCTAATGGTTGTGCGGCCATGTGCGCAGAGGCATTGTTGGGATTAATGGAGAAGCCCCGGCATGTGCCGGCTGACGCGCCAGTCGTCGAGGCCGCCAACGACAACATCCTGCGGGAGTGGGAGCTGGTTCAGCGTGCCCAGGCCCTAGAGGAGGACGCCCTGGCCAATCTGTACTCCACGTACTACCCCAGGGTCTACAACTACGCCTTCCTCCAGTTGGGGGACATTCAGGCTGCCGAGGACCTGGCCTCCGAAGTCATGCTCAAGGTCTTGGAGTCCATTAGGAACTACCGGTTCAAGGGCACGCCTTTCTCGGCGTGGGTGTTCCGTATCGCCCGCAACAGGCTGATCGACCTGCATCGCCGTCGCAAACGGCGCGGCGAGGTGGACCTAACGCAGCCACTGGCCACGGCGCAGATCAGTCCCGAGGTCCTGGCTGAACGAGCCCTCGATCGCGGACAGCTCCACCTCGCCCTGAAGTACCTGACGGACGACCAGAGACAGGTGATCGTCCTCAAGTTTATCGAAGGATTCGATAACGGTTCCATCTCTCGCATCCTCCGTCGCAGTGAGGGGGCGGTCAAGTCACTCCAGCACCGGGCACTGAACTCGCTGCGACGGATAATGTCTGGGGAGGGCCGGTGATGGCCCGCGGTTCGGCCTCCATCCTGGACGAATGCCTGGCCGCCCTCAGCCGGGGCGAGAGCTTGGAGGCATGCCTGGCTCGCTTTCCCGAGCATGCTGAGGAGCTGCGCACCGCGCTCCTCCTCGCGCAGCGGCTCAGTCTGACTCCGCAGCACCAGCCCCGCCCAGGCGCTCAGAGTGCCGCATGGCAGCGGTTCCGCACGCGCATGGAAGACATACGGCTGGGGCGGAGACCGCGCTTGTCAATCAGCATCGGCTGGATGCGGCCGCTGGCCGTAGCCGCCGCCGTCGTATTGGCAATACTGGTGGCCGGGGGCGGGACCATTTACGCGTCCCAGGACGCCCTCCCAGACAACCCTCTGTATCGTGTGAAGCTCGCCACTGAGGAGGTGCGGCTCTGGTTCGTCTTCGACGATGTCCGTGAGGCAGAGATACTGCTCGACCAGTCGAACGAGCGGACGGACGAGATCATGGAGATGGTACGCAGCGGCAAGCCGGTCCCTGGAAACGTACTAGATGCCCTCCGTGAGCGCAACGCGCGGGCGGTG
>CAYFYG010000046.1:0-4236 GCA_964347225.1 uncultured Dehalococcoidia bacterium
GGGATTATAGCATCTTGGCGGCAGTTCGCGTGAACGTTATACTACGACTCGCCATGCCTCACGGCTGAGGGTGAGGCGCCGCCCGCCGAGACGCGACCGACGATGGAGACGACCCGCGGGCTATTCTGGAGAATGGAGTGAACATGGACTTCGAACTGTCCGACGCGCACAAGCTGATCCGCGACACGGCCCGCCGGGTGGCCCGGGAGAAGGTAGCGCCGCGCGCCGCCGAGATCGACGAGAGCGGCGAGTACCCGGACGACATCTTCGCGACATACAAGGATCTGGGCCTGCTGGGCCTGACGATCCCCACGGAGTATGGGGGCTCCGAGGCGGGCTTCCTGGCCCTGGCGCTGGCTGTGGAGGAGGTGGCGAAGTACAGCAACGCCTCGTCGCTGATCCTGCTGCTGTCCGCCCTGTCGACGCAGCCGGTCAAACTGGGCGGGTCGGAGGAGCAGAAGCGGCAGTGGCTGCCCCGCTCCGCGGCGGGCGAGATCAAGGGCGCGTTCTGCCTGACCGAGCCGAACGCCGGCTCCGATGTCGCCGCCATCGAGTCGCGGGCCCGGCGCGACGGGGACGACTACGTCATCGACGGCGAGAAGATGTACATCTCGGGCGGGTCGGTGGCGGACTTCGTGTGCTTCTTCGCCAAGACGGGGGACGACGGCGCGCGCGCCATGTCAGGCTTCGTGGTGCCCGCGGACGCGCCGGGCTACTCGGTGCCGCGCACGGACCGCAAGATGGGGGTCCTAGGCGTGCCGACGGCCAACATCGTGCTCCAGTCCTGCCGTGTCCCGGTCGCCAACCGATTGGGCGAGGAGGGGCGCGCCTTCCGGACGGTGATGTTCACGCTCAACACCCTCCGCCCGATCGTAGGCGCCCGCGGCCTGGGGCTGGCCCAGGGGGCTATCGCCTACGCCATAGACTACGGCCGGGAGCGCACGGCCTTCGGCAAGCCCCTGGTGGAGCACCAGGCGATCCAGACGATGCTAGCGGACGCGGCCATCCAGATCGAGGCGGCGCGGCACCTGGTGTACCACGCGGCCACCCTGGTGGATGAGGGCAAATACGACCGCGAGCACGCGCCGTACCTTTCGATCGCGAAGACGTTCGCGACGGAGATGTCGAACCGGGTGGCCTCGGACGCGATACAGATATTGGGCGCGCAGGGGTACATGAAGGACCATCCGCTGGAGCGGCACTACCGGGACGCCCGTCAGCTGATGATCGTGGAGGGGACGTCGCAGATTCAGCGGCTGGTGATCGCGCGGGCGCTGGCGCAGGGGGATATCAGCTACTGGTAGGCTGGCCCGCCTCCGCGGGCCGGAGTTGCGGGGGCGGCCCGAACCTGCGCGACACGCTGAGGTACACCCCGGCGACGAAGGCGACGACCGCCGCCACCAGCAGCACTTCCCGCACACCCACCAGCTCCGCCACGGCACCGATGGCGAACAGGGGCAGGAGCGACAGCGCATCGGAGAGGGCGCTCTGGGTGGCGAACACCCGGCCCTGCTTGCCCTCCGGCGCTTCCTGGTTGAGGACAGCCTTGGCCGCCACGCCCACGACCGTCGCGGCGAAGCCGACGGGGATCGCCAGGATCATCGCCATGGTGACAATGGAGATCGAGGACACGCCGACTTCCTGCTCGACGAATGTGAAACCGATATCTACGTTGTCCACTATGAAGTCCCGGACGAGGACGACCAACCCCAGGCCCACGATAGCCAGGATGTAGAGGACGAATCCGGCCGCCGCCACCCTCAGGGCACCCAGGAAGCGCGCCAAGAGCGGCGCCAGCAACAGCGCCGCCAGGGCGCCGATAGCCGCCGGTGCGACCACGAACACCGTGTTCTCCGCATCTTCGATGTTCAGCACGTCGTTGGTGTAGCGAGGGGCCAGCACCGCCAGCGCCTTGCTCAACGTCCCCACCACCGTCAGGTATACGAGCGCCAGGAACGCCGGGCGGCTGGAGCGGAGGACCGCCCAGCCAGCGGTAAGGGCATCCAAAAGGCCACCCTCGCCCCTTTGGGGGCTTTCATCGCCAGGACGGGCGCGGAGGCCGGCCACAAGGGAAACGATAAAGGCCGCCCAGAGGAACATAGCCGCGGCCACCCCGAGCGAGACCCGGGCTCCGAAGATCTTAAGAACGAACGGGGCCAGCACTACGGCGCCCACAGCCTGCCCCACCATCACGGAGAGCACAAAGAGAGAGTTGCCCGCGGCCAACTGATCCCGTCGCACCAATATTGGCAAGGCGGCCGACTCGGCCGGGCCGGTGAGCTGGCCCACGGTGGAGAACGCCAGGACGAGCAGCAGGATGGTCCAGACGTCGTCCGAGTAGACGATCATTCCCACCGCCAGGGCTGCCCGGAGGACATACCCCAGCACGAGGAGAGGCCGCCGGGGCAGGACGTCAGCGAGCCCTCCAGCGGGGAGGCCCAGGAGGATGGACGGCAGGATGAAGGCCGTCACCAGAAGCGTGCTGTAGATGCTAGAGTCGGTCTCCTTGACTATCAGGATGAGCAGGGTGTACAGGAGCGCGTTCTGGCCGATCTGGCCCACCGCCCGTGACTCAAGGAGGCGGCGGAACGGATCGTTGGCCAGCAGGCGGACGTCTTCAGGCTGTACGGCCATGGCGGGGGATCAGAGTTCCGGAAGCCCGGGCTCTTCCACCGCCTTGGTCACCTCGGGGGCCTCGAACCGGTAGCCGCGGTAGAGCCAGACCAGGGCAGGCGGGGCGAGGATGGTGGTGGCCATGCTCATGAAGACCACGACTGAGAACATGTCGTCGGAGATGGCGCCGATGCCGGCACCGATACTGGCCGCCACGAGCCCCACCTCGCCCCGGGGCACCATGCCCGTGCCGATAATGGCAGCCGAGCGGCCGGGCATCCCCAGGGATGCCAACCCGCCGCCCATGAGCTTGCCGACAACGGCCAGCGCCGTCACGCCCAATGCGACCGCCAGCACGGTTCCATCAGTGAACGCTCCGGGATCCACCTTGGTGCCGATGATCACGAAGAAGAAGGGCACCAGGAACTCGTACACGGGCAGGGCCTGCTGCTCCAGGTTGAACCTCTCCTTGGCCTCCGCCAGGATCATGCCAGCCAGGAAGGCACCGATGATGGCCGCCAGGCCGATGAAGCCGGCCAAGGCTGAGAGCCCCAGCATCACGATGATGGCCACCAGGAAGGGGGCGTTCCCTATCTGCAGCCTTTCCAGGTGGATGCTGTACTGCTGGATGACGCGCGTGCCCACGAGGGCGGCGAAGACGACGAAGGCCACCGCGGCCAGGGCGGTGAGCCCCAACTCCAGGGCATCAATGTTTTCTTCGCCAAGGCCGCTCACCACCGCCAGGAGCAGCAGGGCGAGGATATCGTCCACAACCGCCGCGCCCAAAATGATGCGCGACTCGCGGGTGCGGATGGCGCCGATATCGCCCAACACTCGGGCCGTAATCCCCACGCTGGTGGCTACCATGGCCGTGGCCACGAACGCCGCCTCGATCTCGAGGTCTTCGGCGTTGGCGGGATCGGTCGTCCAGATCAGGGCGAAGCCGAGGACGAAGGGGAAGATGATCCCCAACACGCCCACCAGGGTGGCCCGGCCCCCCACATCCAAGAGGTCACGCAGGCGCGTCTCCAGGCCTACGAAGAAGAGGAGGATGATGACCCCCAGCAAGGCGAGGACGTCCAGGACAACTGTCAGCGCCTCCTCCGCCGCCTCTTCGCCGCCCTTCCCTTCGAACAGGTCGATGAGGGAGCCGTCGGGCGAGCCCACCAAGCCCAACGCGTGAGGACCGATGAGAATTCCCACCAGCACCTCGCCCACAAGGGGCGGCTGACGCGCCCGCAGGAACAGTTCGCCCGCCACCTTGGCCGCGGCGAACAGGACAAACAGGTCGACGAGGATGCCGCTAGTCTCTTCCATGCCCGCTGGCCCCAATCCTAACCTTGTAATGCAGTGGGGGTAAATAACCGCACCCAAGGCGCGGCTGAGGCGTTCTCTTGCTAGAATGGAGTTTGGCCGTCATGCGCTGGCTCACCGCCTTCTTCCCACTGCTTCTGGTCGTCCTCTCCGCCTGCTCGACGTCGGGGGAAGAGCCCTCATCTGATGCAGAGCCGGAGCCCCCCAAGACGCCTCTGGAGACCGCCCGGCGCTTCCTAGACCTCTGGCAGGAGCAGGAATACGGGGAGATGTACAGCCTGGTCTCCGCCGAAGCGCGGGCCGCTATCA
>CAYFYG010000047.1:0-10731 GCA_964347225.1 uncultured Dehalococcoidia bacterium
TACTCCTTGGCTTGGCTGGCAACTACGCGGTGAGCAAACTTGGCCAGCCGAAGGAGTGTTTCCACCCCTTCTGAAGTCTGTGCTATCAGCTTCTGAGACAGGGTGGCGACCCCCTCGACGCGCCGATTCTCACCACTTGCCGCCGACAGCACGAGCCCCACAACAACCTGCTCGAACGGGTTAACGGAGTGTGCGATATGCTTGTCCCTCAAGTTCCTGTAGGATTGATGGACCTCTGGCGCCCCCTCCCAACTGTCGAAGATGTCTTCAGACAGCCCAAGGCGCTTACCAGTCGAAAAGCATCTAGCGTATGCAGTGAGAGCAGCCGTCCAGTAACTCTGGACAAGTACATGGTCGTCGCTATCCTCTTCAAGCAGCTTCTTCAGACGCTGTAACGCGTCTATGACGAACGCTAGATCTTGGTAGATGGAAGCCAGGTCAGCTAGCTTCTTCGCCTCTTCGAAGTGAACTTCCACTACCGGCAGTTGCTGCGTCACTGGTCCCTCTCTTGTTGCGCAGTCAGGCTGGCCCTTCCCGCCTCAGACCTTCTCGTGCTGCGTGCGGGCGACGGCGGTGCCGTCGTCGAGGCGGACGATGTCGTAGTCGGAGAAGATGTTGGGGGCCTCGCGCTGCATGATGCGGAGGATTTGGAGGGCGACCTTGCGGATCTCGACCTCAGCCCACTCGGAGCCGCGCATCTCGATGAAGTGACGGAGGGCGCGGCCGTTGGCGGTGATGAAGATCATGGTCTCGGTGGCGTTGGGGAGGACGGAGCGGGCGGCCTGACGGGCGAGCTTGCGTCGCTGTGTCTTGTCGGTCATATCGGCGAGCTTGTCCATGAGGCCGGCGACGAGGGTGAGGTAGGCCTGGTGGGAGACCTGGACGGAGCGGAGCCAAACCGAGTGGAGGGTCTCGTCCTCAGCGATGATGTCAGGTTCGATATAGTTAGCGATGGACTCGTCGACGTAGCGCTGGGAGAGCTGGGAGTAGGCGAAGCCGGCGCGGTGGCGGACGAGCTCGTGGGTGAAGGAGCGGGAGACGCCGGTGATGACGAAGTTCCAGACGGCGTGTTCGAGGACGGAGCCGTGCTTCTGGGCGATGATGTTGCCGAGGTATTCGGCGTTGGTCTTGCGGCCCTTGCCGAAGGAGAGATAGCAGAGGCGGCCGCTGGCCTCGGCGAGCTGCTCGCCGCCGACTTCGGTGTCGGTCTGCCAGGCCATGCCCTGCTCGTCGAGGAAGCGATCGATCTGGGAGCGGTCGAGGTCCTGGCGGCCGACGAGGTAGACCTTGGGCTCACGGATGATGTTCATGGGGAGGCCTCCTGAGGCTGGTGCTGCCCGACGCGATGCATGATAGCACCGGGGTGGGCAAGGCGTAAACACTAGAGCATTTGAGCAATTGAAGTATTTGAGCAATCGGAATTGCGCCACGGCTGCGCGGCTCCATAGCTCCACGATGTGGTGCTAGAATGGCGGATATGAGCGCGAGCGCCGTGGGGGTGGACATCATCGAGACGGATAGGGTGAGGGCGGCGCTGGAGCGATTCGGCGAGAAGTTCCTGCGGCGGGTGTATTCGCCGGTAGAGGCGGCGTTCTGCCGGGGGCGCGTGCACGAGCTGGCGGCGAGGTTCGCGGCGAAGGAGGCGGTGATGAAGGCGCTGGGGACGGGGGCGCGGGGGGTGGCCTGGCGGGAGATTGAGGTGCTGCCCAACCGGCGGGGAAAGCCGCTGGTGTACCTGTACGGGCGGGCGAGGGAGCGGGCGGACCGGATCGGGCTGGAGGGGCTGGACGTGAGCATGAGCCACTCGCGGGAGTACGCGGTGGCGTTCGTGGTGGGGCAGGCGGGGGAGCCGGAGCCGGACCGGGAGGGCTGGCGGAAGACGCTGATCGGGATCCTGCGGCAGCGCGGGTTGTTGGAGGACGAAGAGGAGCTAGAATCTGGAAGCTAGGGCTGAACCATGGACGAAGTGCTGACGCTGGAGCAGATGGCGAGGCGGACGGGGGAGCCCGAGGAGCGGTTGCGCCATTGGCAGTCGCTGGGGCTTATCGGCGCCGAGGACAGCGAGCGGTTCCGGCCGGAGGACGTAGAGCGGGCGCGGCTGGTGCAGCTCTTCCTGCGGCGGGGGATCGGGCTGGAGATGATCACCCGGGCGGCCAAGGGCGGCCTGCTGGATCAGTACGTGGGGCTGATATTTCCGAGCGGAGCGGGCGGGGCATACTCGCTGGCGCAGGCGGCCGAGATGGTGGGGATGAACCTTGACCTGGCGCGGCGGTTGTGGGAGGTAGCGGAGGTGGGGGAGCGGGGAGAGATGGGCGACGATGACGACGTGGCGATGCTGCGCTCGTGCAAGGTGGCGCTGGAGGCAGGCTTCCCGGAGGAGGCTCTGACCCAGGTGTTGCGGGTGTACGCCGACGCGCTGGGGCGGGTGGCGGATGCGGAGTCGCGGCTGTTTCATTTCTACGTTCACCAGAGGCTGAAGGGTGTGGGGCTGTCCGGGCTGGAGCTGGCGGACAGCGTCCAGGCGGCGGGGGAGCGGATCAACCCGCTGATGGAGCCAGCGATCCGGTACTTCCATCACAAAGCGATGGCCAGGGCAGCGCGTGAACAGATAGCGCTGGGCCTGGCCGAGGAAGCCGGCCTGATGGAGGAGGCGGAGGTGCCGGGGCAGCTACGCACGGCCATCGTCTTCGTCGACCTGTCCAGCTTCACACCGCTGGCGGAGGCGATGGGGGATGTGAAGGCGGCGGAGGTGGTGGCGCGGTTCTCGAACCTGGTGCGAGAGGCGGCGAGCCGGTGGGAAGGGCGGGTGGTGAAGCAGATCGGGGACGCGTTCATGCTGGTCTTTCCTGACCCGCGGTCGGCGGTAGCCTGCGCGCTGGAGATCGAAACGCGAACGGGGACGGAGCCGCAGTTCCCGGCGGTGCGGAGCGGCGTGCACTGGGGTTCGGTACTGTACCGGGACGGGGACTATCTTGGATCGAACGTGAACATCGCGTCCAGGGTGGCGGCGGAGGCGGAACGG
Source organism: uncultured Dehalococcoidia bacterium (assembly GCA_964347225.1). Classification (GTDB taxonomy): domain Bacteria; phylum Chloroflexota; class Dehalococcoidia; order SM23-28-2; family RBG-16-64-32; genus DAOUMF01. The sequence goes on from CAYFYG010000047.1 coordinate 3,023, forward strand.
CACCAGGTGGTGGTAACGACGCCGGTGCGGAAAGAGGCGAAGGGGCTGGCGGACGTGGAGTTCGTGCGGCTCGGGAAGCGACGGCTGAAGGGCCTGGCGGAAGACCTCGATTTGTTCGAGGCGCGGGCCAGCCAGGCCGAGGGCGAGGAGAAGGCGGTGGACCCGGTGTGCGGGATGGAGCTGCGGCCGACGGAGGTGGCGGCGAGCCTGTCGCTGGAGGGACGGGAGCAGGCGTTCTGCTCAGACGAGTGCCTGCGCCTGTTCGTGGCGTCGCCGGAGAAGTACGGCGCGTGAGACTGGTTACCGTCACGCAGATGCAGGAGGCCGAGAAGGGGTCGGGGGTGCCCGTGCCGGAGCTGATGGGGAAGGCGGGGCTGGCGGTGGCACAGGAGGGATGGCTGCTGCTGGGGGAGGTGGTGGAGCGGCGGATCGTGGTGCTGGCGGGCCCGGGGAACAACGGCGGGGACGGGCTGGTGGCGGCGCGACACCTGCGGGAGTGGGGGGCCGAGGTCAGCGTGTACCTGCTGAGCGGCCGAGACGAGAAAGACGCGGTGTTCTCGCCCTTGGTGGAGGCGCAGATTCCAGCGACGACGGCTGAAGAGGACGCGAAGCAGGGGTACAAGGGGCTGGAGGAACTGCTGGCCGGGGCGGACCTGGTGATCGATGCGCTGCTGGGCACGGGACGGGCGCGGCCCATCGAGGGGGTGCTAGCGGAGGTGCTGGGACGGCTGCAGGCGGCGCGGGAGAGACCGCTGTCGCCGCGGCTGCTGGCGGTGGACCTGCCGACGGGCCTGGATGCGGACAGCGGCGCCGTCGACCCCCACTGCGTCGCGGCGGACGCGACGGTGGCGTTGGGGTGGAGCAAGGTGGGACTGCACGTGCAGCCGGGGGCGCAGATGGCGGGCCGGGTGGAGGCGGTGGAGATCGGCATCCCGAAGACGCTGGAGACGGAGGAGTGGCCGGAGTTGATGACGGCCCGGTGGGCGCGGTCGGCGCTGCCGGAGCGGCCAGCGGGGGCGCACAAGGGGACGTTCGGGCGGGCACTGGTGGTGGCGGGATCGGCCCGGTACATCGGGGCCGCGGCGCTGAGCTGCATGGGGGGCCTGCGGGCAGGCGCCGGCCTGGTGACCCTGGCCTGCGCCTCCTCGCTATATCCCATCTTCGCTTCGAAGCTGACGGAGGCAACGTTCGAGCCGCTGCCGGACGAGGAGGGCTATCTTTCGGCCGAGGCCGCGCACTCGGTGGGGCGGGCCCTGGGAGAGGGGTACGACTCGCTGCTGGTAGGGCCGGGCCTGGGGCAGGGGGGGTACGTGCGCGCGTTCATGCGGTCGCTGCTGCCCCTGCTGAAGCCGGAAACCCCTTCGACAGGCTCAGGACAGGGCCTGCGGGGCGTGGTGATCGACGCCGACGGGCTGAACAATCTATCGAAGGTGGAGGGCTGGTGGAAAGAGGTAACGGTGCCGACGGTGGTGACGCCGCACCCAGGGGAGATGTCGCGGCTGACAGGACTTTCGATGGAGGAGATACAGTCGGACCGGCTGGGGGTGGCGAAGAAGTACGCGGGGGAGTGGGGTGCGACGGTCGTTCTCAAGGGGGCGAACACGGTGGTGGCGGCGTCGGACGGACGGGCGCGGCTGAGCCCGTTCGCGAACCCGGGGCTGGCGTCCGGGGGCACGGGCGACGTGCTGGCGGGAGCGATCGTGGGGCTGCTGGCACAAGGGGCGGACGCTTACGATGCGGCGAGCCTGGGAGTGTACCTGCACGGGCTGGCCGGCGAGCGGGTACGGGAGGAGATGGGGAGCGCCGGGATGGTGGCGGGAGACCTGCTTCTCGCCCTGCCGCGGGCGATCAAGGCACTGCGGGGGGAGTGACGAGATTGGGGTACGAGAGCGGAGACACGGGCACGGGACAAGCGAGGGGGCGGACCCGTGAGCGTCATCGATAGACCGTTCGGAGGAGTTCAGGGCAGGCGCTGGCGGCTGCGGGGGCGGTTCCCAGAGGGGGCGCTGGAGGAGGCACCCTACCCGACGCTGATCCGACACCTGCTCTGGCATCGGGGGCTGCGGACGGTAGACGAGGCCACGAGCTTCATGGAGGGCCCGCCGGTCGAGCACGACGCGATGCTCCTGCCGGACATCGAACCGGCGGTATCGCGGCTGCAGCAGGCGGTGAGGGACGGCGAGAGGGTCACCGTGTACGGGGACTTCGACGTGGACGGTGTGACGGCGTCGGCGCTCCTGGTGGAGGGGCTGTCCGCCTCAGGCGGATTGGGCGCGGACGCCATCGCCTACATCCCGGACCGGTTCAGCGAGGGCTACGGCTTGAACTGCGGCGCGCTGGATCGCCTGCGGGCCGATGGCGCCGCGCTGCTGGTCGCCGCCGACTGCGGCGCAAACTCGCCGAAGGAGTTGGCGCACGCGCGCGGCCTGGGGATGGACGTGGTGATCCTCGACCATCACTCGCTGCTGGGGGAACTGCCGACCGCGGCGGCGACGGTGAACCCCAAGCGAGCCGATTCGCGCTATCCGGATCGGGACCTGGCAACCGTTGGCCTCGCGCACAAGGTGATGGGGGCGCTTTTCGAGTCGATGGGCCGGGCGTGGGACGGCGAGCAGTGGCTGGACCTGGTGGCGCTGGGCACGGTGGCGGACGTGGCACCAGTGCTGGGGGAGAATCGCTGGCTGGTGAAGCGGGGGCTGGAGCGCCTGGCCCGGAGCGAGCGGCCCGGCCTGCAGGCGCTGATGGAGGCGGCGGGCATCGAGCCGGCGCGGGTGAACACGGAGGCGATCGGGTACGGGTTGGGGCCGCGGCTGAACGCGGCGGGTCGGCTCAAGCACGCGCGGCTGGCCCTGGAGCTGCTGCTGGAAGAGGACGAGGAGGAGGCGCAGCGGCGGGCGCTGGAGCTGACCGCGCTCAATCGGGAGCGGCAGGAGCGGACAGCGGCAGCCCTGGAGCTGGCGGGCGAGCTGCTGGAGCGGGAGGACCCGGAATCGCCGCTGCTCTTCGTGGGGCACGAGGATATCCATCCGGGCGTCGCGGGACTGGTGGCGGGCCGGCTGGCCGAGGAGCGGCACAGGCCGGCGGTCGTGTATGAGCGGGGAGAGGAGATGAGCCGGGCAAGCTGCCGCAGCATCCCGGAGTTCGACATCACGGGAGCGCTGCGGGGCTGCGCGGAGCTGCTGGAGCGGTTCGGGGGCCACCGCGCGGCGGCCGGGTTCACGGCCCGCAACGAGAATCTGCCATCGCTGAAGGAGGGGCTGGTGCGCCAGGCGGAGGACGCGCTAGCGGGGGTCGATCTGGTGCCCGCCATCGCCATCGACGCGGCGCTGCCCCTGAGCGCCCTGCGGGGCAGGGAGATACGGCTGCTCTCGGAGATGGGCCCGTTCGGGGAGGGGAACCCGGAGCCGACGTTCCTGAGCCGGGGCGTGGAGGTGCTGGAGTGCCGCATCGTGGGAGCCGACGGGCAGCACCTGCGGCTGAAGCTGCGCGACGCGAGCGACGGAGGCGGGCGGGTCACCTGGCCAGCGATCGCGTTCGGGCTGGGGGAGGCGGAGGTGCGGGAGGGGCAGCGGCTGGACATCGTGTACTCGCTGGCGACAGACCGAAGGGGCAGCGCTCTGGCGCTGGAGCTGCGGGTGAAGGACGTGGCGATGACCCAGGCGGAGCACAGCGAACAACCGGCGGAGAAGGAGGCGCTGAGGTGACGTTCTATCGCAGGCCGACGAAGCTGACGCAGGCGTTCAATCGCTTGTTCTCCCTGTTCACCTCGATGGGGGTGACGCCGTCGCGGATGATCACGCTGGAGGTGAAGGGGCGCCGCTCCGGGCAGGTGCGGTCGAACCCCCTCAACCAGGTGGAGCACGAGGGGGAGCGCTATCTGGTGTCGCCGCGGGGCGAATCGGAGTGGGTGCGGAACGTGCGGGCGGCGGGGGGTGAGGCGGTGATCCGCCACGGGGGCCGGGAGAAGGTGCGGCTGGAGGAGATAGCGGCGGAGGAGAGGGCGCCGGTCCTGAAGGCGTACCTGGGGGAGAACGCAATGACGACGCGGCAGCACTTCGGGGTGGACCCGAAGGCGGAGCTGGGGGAGTTCGAGGCGATCGCGGCGCGGCACCCGGTGTTCCGGATCACGGCAGGGGACTGAACAGGGCGCCGCGGAGGGGCAGCGGCCTTCCTTGCGGGGGCGCAAATCGATACTATAGAATCGCACTTGACCCCATTTGAAGCGAGGGAGCCCCTATGAAAGAGTACCCACCGGAGAAGATTCGCAACGTCGCCGTGATCGGTCACGGGAGCACGGGCAAGACCTCGCTGGCCGAGGGGATGCTGTTCGCCACGGGGGCGACGACGCGGCTGGGACGGGTGGAGGACGGGACGACGGTCTCCGACTGGGACCCGGACGAGCAGAAGCGTGGGTTCAGCGTCAACCTTTCGGTAGTGCCCTGCGAGTGGAACGGGCACAAGGTGAACGTGGTGGACGCGCCGGGGTACGCGGACTTCATGGGGGAGGTGAAGTGCGCGCTGCGGGCGGCCGATATCGCTCTCATCGTGGTGTGCGGGGCGTCGGGAGTACAGGTGGGGACGGAGTTCGCGTGGCAGTTCGCGGAAGAGGTGTCGGTGCCGCGGGCGGTGTTCATCAACCGCATGGACCGGGACAACGCCGACTTCAACGGGGCTCTGGAACAGGTGCGGGGCAACTGGGGCCAGAAGTGCGTGCCGCTTCAAATACCGATCGGATCCCAGCAGGCACTGAAGGGGGTAATCGACCTGCTGACGATGAAGGCCTACGTGGGGGAGAAGGGGGAGCAGCAGGAAGTGCCGTCGGAACTGGCCGACGAGGCGAACGCCCAGCGGGAGAAGCTGATCGAGGCGGCGGCGGAGACGGACGACGCGCTCATCGAAAAGTACCTGGGAGGGGAGGAGCTAACGGAGGAGGAGCTGACGAACGGGCTTCGCGCCGGGATCATGGGCGGGAGCATCGTACCGGTGCTGACGGGCTCGGCGACCAAGATGATGGGCATGCAGGCCCTGATGGAGACCGTAGGGAACATCTTCCCCTCGCCGGCGGACATGCCGGTGAAGATGGATGGGGAGACGCTGAAGGCGGAGTCGTCGGGGCCGCTGGTGGCGCTGGTGTTCAAGACGACCGCGGACCCGTACGTAGGGCGGCTGACCTACTTCCGGGTGCTCTCGGGGACGTTCAAGGCGGACTCGCAGGTGTGGAACGCGAACCGGCAGGCACAGGAGCGGATCGGACCGGCGTACCGGATCAGCGGGAAGAGCCAGGAGCAGGTTTCGCAGGTGACGGCGGGGGACATCGGCGCGGTGGCGAAGCTGAGCCAGACACAGACCGGCGACACGCTGTGCAACAAAGAAAAGGCGGTGACGCTGCCTCCGATATCGTTCCCGGCCCAGGCGTTCAGCGCGGCAGTGAGCCCGAAGACGAAGGCGGACCTGGACAAGATGGGGAGCGCCCTACAGCGGATCGTGGAGGAGGATCCCAGCCTGCACCTGGAGCGGAGCCCGGACACGGGCGAGACGGTGCTCTCGGGGCTGGGCGACTCGCACGTGGAGGTGGCGCTGGAGAAGATACGTCGCAAGTTCAGCGTGGACCTCGAGATGGCGATGCCGCGGGTGCCGTACCGGGAGACGATCCAGAGCACGGCGGAGGCGGAGCACACGCACAAGAAGCAAACCGGCGGGCACGGTCAGTACGCGCGGGTGGCGGTGAAGGTGGAGCCGCTGTCGCGGGGAGAGGGGCGAGAGTTCGAGAACAAGACTGTGGGCGGGGTGGTGCCCAAGCAGTACATCTCGTCGGTGGAGAAGGGGGTATTGGAGGCGATGGAGGACGGGGTGCTGGCGCACTACCCGCTGGTGGACATGAAGGCAACGCTGTACGACGGCAAGGATCACCCGGTGGACTCCTCGGACATAGCGTTCAAGATCGCGGCGTCGATGGCGCTGAAGAAGGGGGCGCAGGGCGCACAGCCGGTGCTGCTGGAGCCGATCGTGACGATGCAGATCACCGTGCCCGAGGGCAACACGGGCGACATCATCAGCGACCTGAACGGGAAGCGAGCGAAGGTGCTGGGGATGACACCGCACGGGTCGATGACGACGATCGAGGCGCAGGCGCCGCTGGCGGAGGTGCAGCGTTACTCCGCGGACCTGCGATCGATGACGCAGGGGCGGGGGCACTTCGAGATGTCGATGTCGCACTACGAAGAGGTGCCAGCGCACGTGTCGCAGAAGGTCGTGGAGGCCGCGGAGCAGGAGCGGGAGGCGGCGAAGGGATAGGGCCCCAGGAACCAATCGCCCGGCTCAGGCAATCCCGACAGATACCCGCCGCCACCGATGGGGGCGAAGCCACACTATGACAGGAAGAGTGATGATCTGGACGGGTTTCAGGGACGCCGCGCCGGAGATGGCGGCATTGGGGGAGGAGCGGTTCGAGCGGACGGGGGTAGTGCTGGTGGGGACGATCCGCAAGGACGGCTCGCCCCGCATCAGCCCCGTCGAGCCACTCATCACGCAGGGCCACCTGTTCCTGTGCATGATGTGGCAATCCAAGAAGGCGCTGGACCTGCTCCGGGATTCCCGTTGCATTATCCACAGCACGATATGTAACCGCGACGGATCGGAGGGGGAGTTCAAGCTGCGAGGCCGGGCCGTGGATGTCCCGGATCCTGAGATGCGCGAGCGTTACTGTGAGGCTCTGTACGAGAAGATCGCGTGGCGACCGGCGGAGCCGTATCACCTCTTCTCAGTGGACATCGAGAGCGCGTCGTTCATCGTCTACGAGAACGAGGAGAAGATAGTGAAGCAGTGGCACCGAAGGTAGCTGCCGGGCCAAGCCCAAGAGCCACGATCATCAGTTTCTCCGCCAGCCGACCATCCAGCCTAGAAAGGGATTCACATGTCAGCACTAGACGAACTGCTTGCCGCCAACGAGCGGTACGCCGCGAGCTTCAGCAAGGGCGACCTGCCGGTGCCGCCGGCGCGCAAGGTGGCCGTCCTCACCTGCATGGACGCCCGCCTCGACCCGGAGAAGTTCCTGGGGTTACAGGAGGGTGACGCGCACGTCATCCGGAACGCGGGGGGCCGCGCCAGCGACGACGCTATCCGGTCGCTGGTTATCTCGTACAAGCTGCTGGGCACGCGGGAGTTCCTGGTGATCCATCACGAAGATTGCGGCATGATGACGCACACCAACGAGCAGATTCGGGAGGTCCTGCGACGGGACCTGAACGCCGACGCCTCAGGGGTAGACTTCCTGCCGTTCACGGATCTCGACGAGAGCGTCCGGGAGGACGTGGAGGCGATCCGCTCCTCGCCGCTGGTGGCGGACGACATAGCGGTGAGGGGCTTCGTGTACGACGTGAAGAGCGGCCGTCTGCGCGAGGTGCGCCCAGGGCCGTAGGCTGGCTCGCGCGGGGCTAGTCGCGGGAGATGATGTCGGCGTCCACGATCTTCCACTCGGAGCCGACGCGTGACCGGCGGGCGCGCACGGTGAACGTCTGCGGGCCGATGTACTTGACGTCGTACAGGTAGTCGTCCCCGTCCTGGCTGCTGCCGACCAGTTCGTAGTCGTTTATCTGGATGGCAGTGCCTCCGCGTGTGGTGCAAGCGGTGGTCGCCGCGGCGGAGCGGCACTGCGATCCACGGACGGATGTGGCAATGGCCGAGCTACAGATGTAACAGTTCCTCGCCGA
>CAYFYG010000048.1:0-2654 GCA_964347225.1 uncultured Dehalococcoidia bacterium
GTCTGCCGCACCATCCGCTCCACGTCCGCTGCCCGCGAGACATCAACCTGGAGCGAAGCCGCCTCGCCCCCACTGGCCACTATCGTCTGGGCGACCTGCTCCGCGCCCTCGGCGTCCAGGTCGGCGCACATCACCTTCGCCCCCTCCTGCCCGAACAGCGTCGCCGTCGCCCGCCCGATGCCGGAGGCGGCCCCGGTAACCAGCGCTACCTTGTCCTTCAGTCGCATGTCTCCTCCTGTACTAGCCACAGCCCAACACGGACTGGAATCAACATTCTTCCCTGCCCGCGGTCCTAGCCCCTTTCCGCGAATCAGTGGCCACAATCTAGGCCGGCGCCGGCACCGACGACAGGAACTCCACAATCGCCGCCGCGGACTCCGCCGGCCTCTCCCAGAAGAACATGTGGCCGGCTCCCGACACTGTCCGCAGAGTCGAGCCGGGGATCCGCTCACGCAGGATGTCGCCATTTTGCGGGGGAACGAGCTTGTCTTTGTCCCCGTGGATGATGAGGGTGGGCGTCTGGATCTCGGGCAGCCGATCGTAGGCGTCGAATCCTTGAATAGCCGCCGCCTGACGCATCAGCGTGTCCATGGTCGTCACGTTCACCAGACCGATGCGCAACATCTCCTCAAGGAACTCCCGCTCGCGTTCCACGAACTCCGGCGTCACAATCGCCGGCCATGCCTTCCTGAACTGCTCCTCGAGGGAGAGGCCGGGCGCCGGCATCAGCAGCGCCATGATCTCTTGTGACGGCGGCACCCCATGCGACCAGCCCGGCGTCGTGCAGCCCAGGACAAGCCCCTGCACCCGCTGCGGGTGGTTCAGCACCAACTCTTGCGCGATCATTCCCCCCATCGATATGCCCAGCACGTGGGCCTTGCCAACACCTAGCTCCCGCAGCAGCCCCGCTGCGTCGTCGGCCATCATCGGCACGCTGTACTGCACTTGCGGCCTGTCGGTCAGCCCCGTCCCTCTATTGGAGAAGCGGACGATCTGGAAGTGGGATCGCAGCAGCTCCAGGAACCGCTCGCTCCAGGACGACGCCTGGCCGCTGAACCCCATGATCGTGAGCAGGGGCGGGCCGCTCCCCTCCAGGTAGTATTCGACGTTGATGTCGCCGGCTCGGGCGATGGGCATGGGGGCCTCCTTGTTGCGCGTGGATCAGGGGCGGCTCAGTATCGTAAGTTTACGTGCGCGTCAGGGGTGAGACAAGCCGAAGCGCCTCCCGCGGAGCCGCAACTCGCCGGGGATGCCGTCTAGGACGTGGGCGCGGGCTCAGGGCCGGTGTCCAACGCGAACGGCGGATACTGATCGACGAGCGAGGCGTGGTAGCCCAGCAGGCGGGCCTCCCAGCGGAGGACGCCGCGCTGGAAGTTGTACAGGCCGTCGGGGTAGTTCTCTTGGATCAGCACCATCACGGCGGCGATCACCAGGATCACTACTGATACGATGCCGAGAAGCGCTAGGACGAGGGCGCTGGGAATGCTGTAGATGAGCCGCAACAGGGCGGAGCCGACGGTGGGCGCACCCCCCGTCTTCACCTCGAACCGAACGATCTCCTCCGGTTTCTCCGTCGGGAAGCGGTCGGTGAGGAGTCCCAGGTAGGCGTAGAGAGCCAGGATCCAGCGAAGCCACACTGTCATCCGCGGCCCGTCCTCTTCGAGATACTTCTCCGCCCCCTTCTGCGAGACGAATATGGCGGCGAGGACGGGGAACACCAGGTAGACGAGACCCAGAATCCAGCCGATCGCGCCCGCCAGGATGGAAAGGATGATTACCACCAGGATGCGGATGAAGACGTGCGGGCGCTCGAACTTCTCTGGGCGGGCGATGTCGAAAGTCACGGGGTACTCGGTTGCCATTGATGACCTCCTCCCATGGACAGAAGCGGTGCGCTACCCGCGATAGTACGCGTGGCCAGCCGGGTTGTCTAGAGCGTGTGCCGTCGAAAGCCGAACGCTGCGCCAGACGCTCCCGATGTCCCGGCCGCCGGTCTGTGTTAGTCTGTGGCCGGTATCATGAACGCTGCCTCGCCTGACCTGAAGTTCGGTGTCAACCTCTACCCCCACCAGTGGCGGGAGGTGCCCCACGTGGAGGAGCTGGGGTATGACTCCGCCTGGACCTCCGAGCACATCTTCTTCTACTTCCCGACCTTCGACGCCCTCACCAGCCTGGCCGCCGCCGCCGCCGTCACCAGCAGCATCCGGCTGGGCACCGCCGTCCTCCTCCTCCCCCTGCGCCCGGCTGCCCTCGCCGCCAAGGAGATCACATCCGTGGACATCATCTCCGGTGGCCGTCTCACTCTGGGCATAGGCATCGGCGGGGAGTACCCGAAGGAGTTCCAGGCCGTAGGCGTCCCCGTCAACGAGCGCGGCGCGCGCGCCAATGAGGCGATCCGGGTCCTGCGAAAGCTCTGGACCGAGGACAACGTCACCTTCGACGGCCGCTTCACGAAGCTCGAGGGCGTCACCCTCCAGCCCAAGCCCCTCCAGCCCGGCGGTCCGCCCCTCTGGATCGCCGGTCGCTCTCAGGCCGCCGTCCGCCGCGCCGGCCGTCTGGGCGATGGCTACCTTCCCTATCTCTTCTCGCCCGAACGCTACCGCGATAGCATGGCCGAGGTGCGCCAGGGCGCCGAGGAGGCCGGACGCGACCCC
>CAYFYG010000049.1:0-1844 GCA_964347225.1 uncultured Dehalococcoidia bacterium
AAGGACAACCCGCCCCAAGGCGGCGACTACCCCTTCTACATGACCAGCGGCCACAACCGCTGGAGCATCCACTCCATGAACATCGTCAACAAGGTGATACAGGAGACCCACCGCGGCCAGCCCCACATCGTCCTCAACAGCGACGACGCCCTCCGCCTGGGCATCGAGGACGAGGAGGAGGTGCAGGTCTACAACGACATGGGGGTGTTCATCTCCCCCGTCAAGCTGTCACCTTCCGTACAGCCCGGGCAGGTGATCTCGTACAACGGCTGGGAGCCGTACCAGTACCGGACCTGGAAGGGCGCCTCCGACGTTGAGACGGGCATGGTGAAGTGGCTGCACTTTGCGGGCGGCTACGGTCATCTGCGATACTGGCCTCTGCAATGGCAGCCCGTCCCCTTCGACCGCGGCATCAGGGTTGCCGTGGCCAAGCTGGACTGACGACGCGTCAGGCCCGAGCCTCGATACGGCGGGCAGCCACGATCACGCGCTGTCCTGCCACCCGGAATGGAGGCGACCGTGAGCACGATACGGGTTGACGACCGGGAAGGCGGCGTGCGCCTCCTCACCCTCGACCGGCCGCCGGCGAACGCGATCGAAAGGACGCTCCTTACAGACCTTTCCGCGGCGCTCGACGACGCTCGCACAGACGACGCCGTACGCGCCGTCGTGCTCACCGGCGCCGGCGAGTTCTTCAGCGGCGGCCTGGACCTAGCGCAGCTACCTCGGGATGGCGAGTCTATGCGGCTGCTCATCGACCTTTACCGGGATTCGCACCTTGCGCTGCTCACATTCCCCAAGCCCACCATCGCTATGGTGAACGGGCACGCCATCGCTGGAGGGCTGATCATGGTGCTCGCCTGCGACTGCCGCTTGGGCGTCAGCGGCGGCTACCGCATCGGCCTCAACGAAATAGCCATCGGCGCTTCCTTCCCCAAGATGGCCTTCGAAATCGTCCGGCTGCGGCTCACGCACGCCCAGGCGAGTGAGATTCTCCTAGGAGCCGCCATCTACCCCACAAGCCACGCGCTCCGCCTGGGCGTCGTCGATGAACTGCTCCCACCTGACAACTTCGAGGCGACAGTCCTGAGCCGCGCGGCCCATCTGGGCGCGTTTCCCCGCGAGGCCTACGCACACACCAAGGCGGCACTCGTGAGCGAGGCGGCAGCACGGGTGAAGGCCGAGACAGCCGAGGAGGAGGCTCGTGGCGCCGCGGTCTGGATGATGCCGGAGAGCCTTGCCGCCCGAGCAGCGCAGCAGAAGAAGCTGGGGAAGGAGACCTTCACGGGATGACCTGGCGCGTGTGCCGTCTCCCGCCCCGGGTCAGCTCTGCGAGTCGTCCTGGAGACAGAACGAGGACACGTGCCGAGCGGTGCCGTTCCGGGGCAGAATGCTATAATTGGACAAGCTGGTGAGTATTCGTACCTGATAGCCCTTGTACCCGTACCCAGAGTTCCTCTCGCTCCTCCTTCGCCTTTCGCGCGCAATGTGGTTGGTGGACGTATGACGGCCAAACCGCCTTACCCAGGGACTCCCGCCAACACTTGGTGCCCGTCGCCTTCGCTCTCGCCGCGGGTGCAGCGCCTGCGCGACGAGTTCTTCTCCTTCGGCAGCCGCGACTACTTCCGCAATGAGGTCCGCCCATACGGCTCCGGCACCAAGTGGGACGAGGTCTGGTCCCCCTACCACTGGGGCGTCGTGCCGGAGGCGTACGTCTTCTTCGATAGCTTCCGGGATAGCCTGCTGGCCGCCGCCGAGACCGTTCCCCTACCCGCCGGCTTCTGGGACGAGCCCCTGCCCGTGCGCCGCGCCCTCTTCTTCGCGCAGGTGCTCCGGCATCATCT
>CAYFYG010000050.1:0-6035 GCA_964347225.1 uncultured Dehalococcoidia bacterium
AGCTGGAGGAGCGTGGCCTCCGTGCCGCCGGAGCGGGACCAGCCAGCGGTGAAGGCGGCACCGACCTTGCCGGCGAGGTCGCCCCTCTCCCACAGGTCGCCGGAGTGATCCATCCAGTCCTTCAGCTTGCCGGTGATGCCGCTCCAGTTGGGGGATCCCAGGATGAGGGCGTCACACTGCTTCAGTTCGTCGATGCCGGCGTCGTCCAGGCGGCGGTAGTGCAGGGTGATACCGGCGACGGAACGCACCCCTTCAGCGACGGCCTCAGCGAGGCGCTCGGTGAGGCCGCCACGCGAGTCGAACACGAGGAGGACGGTCGCCAAGGCCAGCCGCTAGCGGCTAGTCCCCCAACTGCGTGCTATAGCCAGCCCCGATGGCCTCTTCCACATACTCGGAGCGCCAGCCAGGGTCGGGGATGGGGATACGGTGCTCGCGGAGCCAGGCGTGCACCTGGAGGTAGCGTTCCTCGACATAACGACGCCAGGAGTTTTCCTCCTCGAACAGGTCGGGCTCAATCTCCTCAAAGCGCTTGTCCATGTCCTCGGGGTCGATGTCCAAGTCCTCACGCCAGAAGTCGACGATGTAGTCAAGGGACTCCTCAAGGCAGCGGCGGCACTCGTCCAGGAGAGCGAGCATGAAGGCCTGCTCGTTGACGGGGCGTCCGCGGAGACGCGTCTGGGCGGCGCAGGAGGGGCAGAGGATGACGAGCTTGCGCGTGTCGCAGCTAACGCGCTTGGAGCAGCCCTCGCAGAGAGGGGCCCACTCCGCAGCCTCGGCGCTGCGCAGGTAGCCGACCATGGCTTCGTCCGCGAGGGTGCCACAGCGCGGGCAAGAGAGCTTGCTGGCGAGGATATCGTTGATCGCCCGTTGCCAGTCGATCTGCATTTCGCTATTGAGGCGGCTCCGCTGTAAGGGGCTAGAAATGCGCCTTCGGTAAGCAACATGATAGCCGTTTCGCAGGATGTGTCAACTGCGGGGCCGCCGCGGGCCGGTCCGGCGCGAGGAACAGGCAACACCGGCCAGGGCACCGCGCCTGCTATTCCTCGTTCCCTGGAGGGGTGCTGTGGAGGGCCAGAGTGAAGGAGGCGGACTGGCCGGGGGCCTCCTCCACGGTAATGGTGAGGGAGGAGAGGTTAGCGGCGCCGCGGGAGCGGAGCTTTGCGGCGAGCTGGCCCGCGAGCCACTCCGCCAAGCGCTCGGCGGTGGAATTGTCGATAGGCAGCGGGCGCACGTCGACCTCCGGGATGACATAACGGCGGTCAGCAAACGTGACGTGGTAGTGTCCCTCCGCTCGCTCGACCGCCAACTGTTGGTTCTCCGTAGGGAGAAGGAAGGCGTGGTCCAGTTCCTCACAGACGGCCGCCATCACACCGCGCAGTACCCCGAAGTCCATCAGCCACGACTCCCCCGTCAGCTCACCCTCCACCTCGACGGCGACAGTGTAGTTGTGGCCGTGCAGAGCCTCACACCTGCCCTCGGCCGTCACGAAGTGACCCGCTGCGAACGCGAGCTCCGGTCCCGACACCTTCACTCGCCTCATGGCTCCCCACCATACCGCCGCCAGTACGCGTCAGGGCAGAGGGCCAGCAGTCCCGGGCCATATGTTCGCACTATAGATGTTACGTCCACTCCCCAAGTTGGCCTTCCCCTAGCCCACCCCCACAGGCCAGGAGACCTGCCAATGCCGCGACCTCTCATTTCCCTCCAGCTCCAGCAAATTGCCAGCCCCTCTCAGCCGGTGCTAGACTAAAGAGTAGCATAACTCCGGCCGAACCAACGTAGGAGGAGAATCACGCCGGTTGATCATCGCACCGCACATCGACCGCACGGACGTATGATCGGACAGACGGCGGCCTGCCTCAAGGGGTCGCCGTTATGTCGATGGTCAGACCCGAGGTGAACCTATCGTGACCACGTGGAAGGCCTTGAAGTGGGGGATGTTCTCGCTGGCGGTGGCGCTGGCCATCGTGCTGGCCGGTGTAGTGGGCCACACTCTAGGCGAGAACGGCGGGGGGTCGTCCGTCACCACCACCGATGAGGCCGATTTCGGCATCTTGGACGAGATACTCGATATCCTGAGAGAGGACTTCATCAATCCGGAGGCCGTGGACCCGGAGATCCTAAAGCTCGGTGCGATCAACGGCATCCTACAGGCCTTGGGGGACCCACACACGGTGTATATCGACCCTGAGTCGTACGCGCTGGGGATCGACGTAATCTCAGGTACGTTCGAGGGGATAGGGGCCCAGGTGGAGCAGGACCCGATATCGGGGGATATCGTCATCGTGACGCCGTTCCGCGACTCCCCGGCGGACAAGGCCGGCATACGCCCCGGCGACATCATTCGGGCGGTGGACGGTGAGTCCACCGAGGGATGGTCGGTGGCCCAGGCGGTGAGGGTCATCCGCGGGCCGGAGGGCAGCGAGGTGGTGCTGGGGGTCGAGCACCCGGACGGGGCCACGGAGGACGTGAGGATAACCCGCGACACCATCATGATACCGACGGTGTTCACGCGGGACATCGAGGACGCGGCGGGAAACGAGGTCAGCGAGTTCGCCTACATCGAGCTGCAACAGTTCACGGACCAGGCGGTCAGGGATCTGCGCGACGAGCTACAGGGAGTGGTGGACGAAGGCTACCAGGGGGTCATCCTGGACCTACGACGCAACCCCGGCGGCAGCCTGGAGGCCACTGTAGCGGTGGCGGACATCTTCCTGGACGAGGGCGTAATCCTGACGCAGGTGAGCCGCGACGGGCAGGAAACGGTATCCCGAGCCGAGGCGGGCGGCGTGGCAACGGAGATACCGTTGGTGGTGCTGGTAGGCCCGGGCTCGGCCAGTGGCTCTGAGGTGGTGGCCTGCGCCCTGCGGGACAACGACCGGGCCACCCTCATCGGTGAGAAGACGTTCGGCAAGGGCTCTGTTAACCACCTGCGCGAGCTCTCCAACGACGGCGCGCTCTACGTTACCATAGCCCGCTGGGAATGTCCCAACGGCGAGCAAATAGAAGCGGTTGGCATTGAGCCGGACAAGGAGGTTGTCTCCACCGAGGCAGACATCGAGGCCAATCGCGACGTTCAACTGTTCGCCGCCATCGATTACCTCCGCGAGAACCTCACCCAAGCCGGGCCGTAGAGTTTATGTAAAGCAGTCCCCTCCTGAGGGCAGCGTGGGCGAGAAGACCATCACGCTCAACCGAAAGGCCCGGCACGATTACCACATCCTGCGTACGCTGGAGGCGGGTTTATCTCTGCTGGGCACGGAGATCAAGTCCATCCGCGACGGACGCGTTAGCATCCGGGAGGCGTACGTGCGTCCGGAGGAGGGAGAGATGTGGCTGGTGGGGGCGCACGTGGCCCACTACGCGCCGGCGGCCTCCATGAACCATGACCCCACACGCAAGCGGCGGCTGCTCCTGCATAGGCGGCAGATCGGGGAGATGGCGCGGGCAGTGGAGGCGGAGGGGGTAACGCTGGTACCCCTACGGCTGTACCTCAAGGACGGCCGCGCCAAGCTGGAGATAGCGCTGGCGCGGGGCAAGAAGCGCTACGACAAGCGCGCCGCCATCGCCAAGCGGGATGCGGAACGACAGATGCAGCGGGCCATCCGGCGCCGAGCGTAGTGCAACCGCCCGCGCCGCGTTAGCTGAAGCGCATGAACTTGGACTCGATGGCCGCCCGCA
Organism: uncultured Dehalococcoidia bacterium; assembly: GCA_964347225.1. Classification (GTDB taxonomy): domain Bacteria; phylum Chloroflexota; class Dehalococcoidia; order SM23-28-2; family RBG-16-64-32; genus DAOUMF01. Next base: position 3,682 of record CAYFYG010000050.1, read on the forward strand.
GGACGTCTGGTCGCGATATCACGCCCACCAGTTTCCCATCCTCCACCACGGGGAGCCGGACGATGTGCCTGGTGTCCAGCATCTCCATGACCTCCTCCACGGGGGCATCGACATCGACGCCGACGACCTCGGTGGTCATGATCTCGTCGGCGGTGGTCGTCTCCAAGCGTTTGCCAGCCCGCAGGGCGCGGATGAGGTCCAGCTCGCTGACGATGCCGACGACGGAGCCATCCCGCTCGGTGATGGGCATGCCACTGAAGCCGCCAGAGAGCATCTGAATGGCGACATCCCTGGCGGTGGCCGTCTGGGCGGCCCCCAGCACGGGCTGGGTCATCATCTCCCGAGCCTTCATGGTTCACCTCCTGAGGGTGGCGGCATGCCACTACTGTGACGGTTAGGAGGCCATCGGTCAAGGCACTTGCTTAGGGACGGGCTTGGCGGCAAGCTCAGGTGCGGGCGCGCAGCCGCTGGCCTAGGTCGCTGAGCAGGCTGTAGATCACAGGGATCACCACGAGGGTGAGGAGGGTAGACGTAAACAGCGCGCCGATGACCACGGTGGCCAGCTCCTCAGCGATGATAATTCCACCGCCGCTGAGGCCCAGCGACAGAGGAAAGAGGGCAAAGATGGTGGCGAAGGCGGTCATGAGTATCGGCCGCACCCGACTGCGCCCGCCTTGAAGTAGGGCCTCCCTCGCCGAGAGCCCACGCCCCCTAAGCATCTCCACGAAGGTGATGAGGACGATAGCGTTGGTCACGACGATGCCGATGAGCATGAGTAGGCCGATGAGGGCAGGCAGGCCAAGGTCGCGGCCGGTGATGAACAGCGCGAAGAAGGCCCCAACGGATATGAAGGGCAGGCTGAAGAGGATGATGAAGGGGTTCACCAGGGACCCCAGGGAAGCCACCATCACGATATAGACCACTATCACCGCAATGCCCATGGCCATATAGAGGTCGGAGAAGGCCTCCTCCTGCTGCTCGAAGATGCCGCCGACGCGGATATCTACGCCCGGCTCCTTCTCCACTTCGCTCACCAAGTCGTCCACGCGTCCTGAGACGCCGCCGACATCGCTGCCGGTGATGGTGGCGGTGATGGTGGCCGCACGCTGCTGATCCACTCGCGTGACCGTGGCTGGGCCCTGAGCCAGGTCAACATCTGCGATCTCCCCCAGACGGGGCCCACCGACGCCGCCCAAGACAAGCTGACCGACGGCGTCCATGGGAACGGCCGGCTGGCTCCCTACCTTGACCACGAGGTCCGCCGGTTCTCCATCGATGCGGATCTGGCCGAGGTTCTTGCCCACAAGCAGCTCACGCACCTCCGTGGAGACGTCCTCAGCCGTAAGCTGGAAAGATGATGCCTTGGCCGGGTCCACCAGGACCAGCAACTCCGGCTCGGACTCAGCGATGTCGTTGTCGATGTTCTCCAGCTCAGGTATCGTGCTCAGGTCTTCAGTGAGGCGCCTGGCGGTCGCGGCGACGTCCCCGTAGTCGCTACCGCTGACGACGATCTCCACCGCGTCGGATTCGATGCTGGACCCCACGACCTCAATGTTGGCCTTAACACCGGGGAAGGCAGCCGCCAGTTCTCGCATCCGGTCCGCCTCAACCTCGATGTCCACTCCATCGTCGAAGACCATGATGACATCTATGGTGTTGGTGCCGGGGACGCCGCCGCGGAGAGCGCCGGGGGTAGAGGGATCGACGCGGCCGATGATAAGCTCGCTGGTCTCCACGGTATCGATGGTGGCGAGCCTTCGTTCGATGCCCCTGGCGACTTCATCAGTCACGGTCAGGGTGGTGCCGGACGGCAGCTCCAGCCTGCCCACGAGGATGTTGGCATCGATGGTGGCGATGAAGCTGAAGTTGATGAAGGGCAAGAGGGCGAAGCTAGCAGCGAACAGGGCCCCCGCTCCAACCAGCGCCATGGCCCGGTGGCCGAGGGACCAGCGCAGGATCGGAGTGTAGAGACGCTGCAGCCAGGTGTCCCCTTCCTGGACTCTCAGGACAGGGATGAGAACGAGGCTGAGGGCGGGTACGACGGTCATGGCCACGACGAAGGAGGCCAGCAAGGCGAAGGTGACGGCCAAGGCGAAGGGGAGGAAGAACTCGCCCACCAGGCCGCCTATGAATGCCAGGGGGAGGAAGACGGCCACGGCGACGAGAGTGGACGACAGGATGGCAGTGGCCACCTCGCGGGTGCCGTCGAGGGCCGCCTGGAAGAGGGGTTGGCCTCGCCGCGAGTGGACATAGATATTCTCGAGCACCACGATGCTGTCATCCACAACTCGGCCGACGGCGACGGTGAGACCGCCGAGGGTCATGATGTTGAGCGTTACGCCCTGCCAGTTGAG
>CAYFYG010000051.1:0-2688 GCA_964347225.1 uncultured Dehalococcoidia bacterium
TCGGCGTTCTCCTCGGGGGAGCCACCGCGGAGAGCCTCATTCGCGGCTTCGCTGAAGCCGAAATCCTCCGGCCACACGCCGTATTCGCGGACCTTCCCCTCGCGGAGCTCATGCACCATGGACGGACCGCAGAGGGAGAGCTCGTCGAGGCCGCCGCAGCCGTGGACGACGAGGGCGCGGCGGGAGCCCAGGCGTCCCAGCACCTCGGCGAGAAGCGGGGCCAGCTCGGGGCGCGCCACGCCGAGGAGTTGGCGGGCAGCACCGGCCGGGTTAGTGAGGGGGCCGAGGATGTTGAAGACGGTGCGGACGCCGATCTCCCTTCGGGGGCCAGCTACGTTCTTCATCGCCGGGTGGAAGACGGGAGCGAACATGAAGCCGATGCCGACCTCGCGGATGCAGCGGGCGACGTGCTGCGGGGGGAGATCGATCTTGGCGCCGAGGGCCTCGAGGACGTCGGCGGAGCCGCAGGCGGAGGTCATGGCGCGGTTGCCGTGCTTGGCGACGGGGGCGCCGGCAGCGGCGACGACGAAGGCCGCGGCGGTGGAGACGTTGAAGGTGCCGGAGGCGTCGCCGCCGGTGCCGCAGGTGTCCACGACGCCTTCGGGGGCATCGACGGGGAGGGCGTGCTCGCGCATGACGCGGGCCATGCCGGTGACCTCATCGGCGGTCTCGCCCTTGAGGCGGAGGGCGACGAGGAAGGCGCCGATCTGGGCGGGGGTGGCCTCGCCGGACATGATCTCGCGCATGACGTCGGCGGCCTCGGGCTCGGAGAGGGCCCGGCCGTCGCTAACGATGGCATCTATGGCTTCGCGGATGTTCATGTCACTTCTCCATCAAGAGCGCGCACGGCGGGCGATCAACTAGCGGCTCGCACCAGAAACACCACCGGAGCGGAGACCATGATAACAACCACGAGAAAGACAAATATCCGAATGGACCAGACCCACGCCTTGAAGAAGGAGTCAAAGAGCACTCCGCCAGGAGCGTCTGGGGGGGGCGCGATGTGAATACGCCGTGCCAGCCAGACCCCGGCCGCCGCAGCAAGACCATATATGAGCAGACCCATGACGACAGCAATGACAACCATCAGACTGTGTTCACATCTCCAGGAAGTTGCGCAGCACGTCGTGGCCGACGGCGGTGAGGATGGACTCCGGGTGGAACTGGACGCCCTCGACGGCGTGGCGGCGGTGGCGGACGGCCATGATGACGCCGCTGTCGGACTCGGCGGTGATCTCCAGTTCGTCATCGGGGAAGCCCTCTCGCTGGATGGCGAGGGAGTGGTAGCGGATGGCCTCGAAGGGGTTGGGGAGGCCGCGGAGGACGCCCTTGCCGTCGTGGGTGATGAGGGAGGTCTTGCCGTGGAGGATCTCGCCGGCGCCGGCGACGGTGGCGCCGAAGGCCTCGCCGATGGACTGGTGGCCGAGGCAGACGCCGAGGATGGGGAGCCTGCCCGCGAAGTGGCGGACGACGGGGACGCTGAGGCCGGCCTCTCGGGGCGTGCAGGGGCCGGGGGAGATGACGATGCGCTCCGGGGCCATGGCCTCCATTTCGTCGAGGGTGGCCTGGTCGTTGCGGACGACGGTGACCTCGGCGCCGAGCTCGCTGAGGTACTGGTAGAGGTTGTAGGTGAAGCTGTCGTAGTTATCGATGAGGAGGATCATGGTGGGGTTCCCAGCCTGCTCTGCGGTAGGTGGTTCGTCCCACCCAGCCCGCCCCGGGGTGTTTTGAAAAGGATTCTTTCAGGGGGACACCCCCTGAAACCCCCGGCCCTTCGACTCGGCCTTCGGCCTCGCTCAGGACAGGCTCTGGGGCTTCGCCTCCGCCAATGGGCGGACACGCTCTCTGCACTCCCCATCATGACCGCTCGCTCGCCAGCGGCGACACCGCGCGCGCACATCGCTAGTACCCCAGGCTGCCGGTGGGGACAGTCTCTTCGCTGAGCTCGGCGCGGTCGATGGCGCGCAGGCTGCCCCGCGCCTTGTTCTGCGACTCCATGTGCTCCAGGTCGGGCACGCTGTCGTAGACGATGCCGCCGGCGGCCTGGGCGTGGGCGACGCCGTCCTTCATGACGATGGTGCGGATGGTGATAGCGGTGTCGAGGTTGCCGGAGAGGTCGAAGTAGCCGACGGTGCCGGCGTAGGGGCCGCGGCGGTCGCTCTCGAGCTCGGCGATGATCTCCATGGCGCGGATCTTGGGGGCGCCGGTCACGGTGCCGGCGGGGAAGCAGGCGCGGAGGGCATCGTAGGAGGTGAGCTCCGGCTTGAGGCGGCCGACGACGTGGGAGACGAGGTGCATGACGTGGGAGTACTTCTCGACGGCGAGGAGCTCCGTCGCCTGAACGGTGCCGGGCTGGGCTATGCGGCCGACGTCGTTGCGGGCGAGGTCGACGAGCATGATGTGCTCGGCGCGCTCCTTCTCGTCGCTGGTGAGCTCCTCCTCCATGCGGCGCTCGTCCTCGGGGTCGCGGCCGCGGCGGCGGGTGCCGGCGATGGGATGGGTCTCGACGAGACCGTCCTCGACCCGCACGAGCATCTCGGGCGAGGCGCCGATGATGTGGGCGTCGCCCATGGCCAGGTAGTACATGTAGGGCGATGGGTTGACGGTGCGCAGGGCGCGGTAGACGGAGATGGGATGGGCGTGGGTGGGGCGCTGGAAGCGCTGGGAGATCTGCACCTGGTAGATGTC
>CAYFYG010000052.1:0-6019 GCA_964347225.1 uncultured Dehalococcoidia bacterium
GTCACCGCCATGCGCGTCAGCGACGGCCGCGACCGTCGCCCGCCCAGGACGTTGATCGTCTCCATCACCAGAGCGGCGCCGTGGGCGAGGTTGAGGGGCACCCCTCGCCGGGGCAGCTCCAGGCCCGCCTCCTGAGCGATCGCGGCGAACAGGTCCCGCTGCGTCACCGTCTCCTGCGAGACCGCGTTGTAGGCCTGGCCGGCCGCCCCGTCCTCCGTGGCGGCCAGCCGACACAGCGCGGCGACGTCCCCGGCGTAGACGCAGGGGAGTGGGTTATGTCCGCTGCCCAGGTACGTGGCGCCTTTGCTCCGCAGGTAAGCGCTGATCCCCGGAAGGGTTACTCGGTCCCGTTCGCCCAGCACCACTCCCGGCCGGATCGCGCTTACGGTGAGCCGCCCGTCTGCCTGATATCGCCAGGCCAGGCGCTCGGCCGCAACCTTGGAGCGGCGGTAGTAGTCCCACCAGGCGAAGCGCGTCTCCAGCGGTGTCTCCTCCGTTATCCGCTTGCCCAGGAAGCGATGAGCGTAGACGCCGTCGGTGCTGACGTGGACGAGGCGCGGCACGCCGGCCTGGGCCGCCGCCTCCAGAACGTTGCGTGTCCCGCCGATGGTCACGCTCTGGAACTCCCGCCACGGGCCCCAGTCGCTCACTTGCGCGGCCGCGTGGTATACGACGTCGACTCCGGCCACGGCCGCCGGCAGCGAGGCCGGGTCCGTGATGTCCCCGCTGACCAGCTCCACGCCTCGCTCCTTCAGGTACGAAATGTCGCTGCTGGAGCGCACCAGCGCCCGCACCGCGTCGCCCCCCTCCAGCAGGCGATCGACAATATGACTGCCGATGAAGCCGGTAGCGCCCGTGACCAAAGCCTTCATCGCCCCTCCTTCGATAAGCTCAGGCCCAGCCTCCTCTGGCGTCCCGCAGGGCCCTGAGATAGGCTAATCACAGCGAGTATACACTCAGCCAGGGGCTGATGCGCCTCTGGCGCAGATGAAGAGGGGACGATGAACCGCTACTCCCTGGCCGTCGGTATCGCGCCGGCGGAGGAGATCGCGCGGCTCGCCCGCCAGGCCGAGGACGCGGGCTTCGACACCCTCTGGGCGCCGGAGATGTCCCACGAGCCGTTCGTCCCCCTGGCCGCCGCTGCCGCCGCCACCTCCCGCATCCGCCTGGGCACCTCCATCGCCCTCGCCTTTGTGCGCAGCCCCTGGGTGACCGCCCTCTCGGCCCTGGACATGGACCTGCTCTCCGGCGGCCGCTTCACCCTCGGCCTCGGCACCGGCCTCAAGCGGCTGAACGAGCGCTGGCACGGCGTCGCCTACGGCAAGCCCACGCCCCATATCAAGGAGTGCATCCAGGTAGTGCGCCTGATCATCGAGAACGCCCACCGGGGGCGGCCCATACGCTTCTCCGGCCAGTACTACAACCTGGACATCCAGGGCTGGCAGCGCCCCTACGCCCCCCAGCGTCAGCGCATCCCCATCTTCCTGGCGGGCGTGCGCGAAGGGATGATCCGCACCGCCGCTGAGGTCGCGGACGGCCTCCTGGGGCACGCCATCTACTCTCTCCCCTGGGTCCGCCAGACGGTGCTCCCGGCGGTAGCGCGAGGGCTGGCCCAGGCCGGGCGGGAGCGCGACCAGTTCCACCTCTGCCTGTCCGTGTGCTGCGCCGTGGGCAAGGACCGCGCCGCCGCCCGTCGCGCCGCCGCCGCCAGCATCGCCTTCTACGCCACGGTCAAGACCTACGAGCCGCTGTTCACACCCTTCCCCAGTGAGTACAGGCGCATTCAGGAGGCGGTTCTCAGGGAGGACATCGCTGCTATGGTGGATGCCGTCTCCGAGCCGATGATCGATGCCTTCGCCGTCACCGGCCCGCCGCAGGAGGCGCGACGCAAGCTGGAGACGTACGCCGAACTCGCGGACTCCATCTGCCTGGTGCCGCCGGATCAGCTAATCGATGCCGCGGAGACGGAGGCCTATCGGCAGGCGCTCCTGTCGACATTTGGCCGCTAGGGCACCGCATTGGCACTTGCGGTATCATAGCCCCTGGCTGTATCGTCCATCGCGGCGGACTACCATGACCATCGAAGTGGGAGCCAGAGCGCCGGACTTCTCCCTCCGCGGCATCGACGACGATACGTACTCGCTTTCGGATGCCCTGAGCCGCGGCCCAGTCCTGCTCGTGTTCTTCAAGGCCACCTGCGGCACCTGCGACCTGGCCTTTGCCTACATCAACCGCCTCCCCAACGCCTACCCTGGCGACGGCTGGAGCTTGTGGGCTGTGGCCCAGGACCCGCCGGCCGAGGCCAGCCGCTACGCGTCCGCCTTCGGTATCGCCTACCCCGTCCTGCCCGACGTTGACGGCTACCCGGTGTCCAAGGTCTACGACCCGCCGGCGACGCCCACCCTCTTCCTCATCGGCCGCAGGGGCGACGTCGTCCAGGAGACGACGGGCTTCAGCAAGGTGGATCTGAACTCGCTGGCGGCGGCGCTGGCGGAGCGGCTGTCCGTGGAGCCCGCCGTGATCGCTCCTGCGGGTGATGGCAACCCGGATTTGAAGCCGGGGTGAAGCCCGCGCCACCCGCGGGGCTAGTGTGGCCCCTTGTTGGCGCTTGACCATCGTGCTAACATTGGGGCGATGGTCGGGACCTTCTATGAGGCGGAGGCCGGCGCTCGCCGGCGGTTTCGCATCATAGGCGAGGTTAAAGTTCTGCGCGTCGGCTCCCCGCAGTCGTTCCGAGCTCGATGACCAGGCCTTAACCGAGGGATTAGAAAGGGGGTCATCGAGTGACCTACGAAGACCGTACCCTGACCTGCGTCGAGTGCAGCTCCGAGTTCGTCTTCAGCGCGGACGACCAGGAGTTCCACGCCCAGCGCGGCTATCAGGACCCCAAGCGCTGCCCCTCCTGTCGCCAGGCGCGGCGTGGTGGGGGTGGCGGCGGCTATGGAGGAGGCTCCTCCACCATGTACGAGGCGGTCTGCGCCACTTGCGGCGGCACCGCCCGGGTCCCCTTCCAGCCGCGCCAGGATCGCCCCGTCTACTGCAGCGATTGTTTCTCCAAGCAGAAGCCATCCCGACCGCGCTGGTAGAATAACCCTATCGCTGTACTCCTCTCAGAAGGGAGAGTTCATGCTCATCGTGACCGACAAGGCCGCGCAGTACCTCCGCGAGACCTTGGCCCGGAAACCGGAGGGCTCCCCGGAGGCCCTTCGCGTCGTCTACAACGAGGAGGGCTACCAGCTTGTCCTCGACGACGCCAAGGAAGGCGACCAGGTATTCGAGCAGGAAGGGCAGAACTATCTCTTTCTGGACGCTCCCGTGAGTGAAGCCCTGTCTGATGCCACTCTCGATGTCCAGGAGTCGCCCCAGGGCATGCGCATCACCCTCGCGGTCACCGGTACGCCTGAGGCCGAGCCCGAAGGCGAGCCCGAAGCCGAGTCCGAGCCTGAAGCCGAGCCCGAGTCCGAGCCTGAAGCCGAGCCCGCGCCCAAGCCCGAGCCTGAGTCGCAGTCCGAGCCCGAAGCCAAGCCCTAGCCCCAGAAGACGCCTGCTCGCTATCATAGGCCTGCGATGCCCAGAGCCAAGCAGGCCCCCACAGCTTTGTCCGATGTCACCGTCCTCGACCTGACCTGGGTCCTTGCCGGGCCCTACGCTTCCATGGTCCTTCGCGACTTGGGGGCGCAGGTGATCAAGGTGGAGCGCCCGCCTTTCGGCGACGTGGCCCGCACCACCGCGCCCTACATCAACAACGAGAGCGGCTACTTCTTCTCCGTAAACCGGGGCAAGAAGAGCGTCTGCCTCAATCTGAAGGAACCCCAGGGCAGGGATCTCTTCCTCCGGCTGGCCGAGAGGGCGGATGTGGTCATGGAGAACTTCACGCCCGGGACGATGGAGTCACTGGGCGTGGGATACGAGGCGCTATCTGCCCGCAATCCCCGCCTCATCTACGCCGCCACCTCCGGCTTCGGGCAGACGGGGCCGGAGCGGCTCCGGCCCGCCCTCGACATCGTCGTCCAGGGCATGGGCGGCATCATGAGCATCACCGGCGAGCCGGACGGCCCGCCGGTTCGTCCCGGCATCTCCCTGGGCGATATCGCCGCCGGTCTCTACACCGCCATCGGCATCCTCGCCGCCCTCCATGAGCGTGAGCGCAGCGGGCAGGGGCAGATGCTGGACATAAGCATGCTGGACTGCCAGATTGCCGTCCAGGAGAACGCCTTCATGCGCTACTTCGCCACCGGCGAGCCGCCCAAGCCCATCGGCACGCGCCATCCTCTGGCGACGCCGTTCCAGGCCTTTCCCACCAAGGATGGCTGGATCGTCCTCGCCCTCTCCTGGGGAGTCCCCAACCAGTGGGAGCTCTTCTGCGCCACCATCGACCGTACAGACCTCATCGATGACCCCCGCTTCGACACGCCCGGCCTGCGCACGCAGTACCACGCGGAGCTGGAACCGATGCTGAACGAGGCGTTGCGCCGGCGCACGAGCGAAGAGTGGCTGCGCGAGTTCGACGCCATCGGCCTCCCCTGCGGGCCGCTGAACGATATCCCCCAGGCCGCCGAGCAGCCTCAGGTCAAGGCCCGCGACATGCTCGTGGACGTGGAGCACCCGGCCGGCTTCAGCCTCAAGATTCCCAACTCGCCCCTCCGGCTGAGTCGCACGCCGAGCGGCATCCAGGGCCCGCCCCCGGCCCTGGGCGAGCACACCGATGAGGTGCTCACCTCGCTCCTGTCCCTGTCCGACCGCGAGATCGCCGGGCTGCGGGCGGCGGGGGTGGTGTACGGGCCCCTGCCCAGCCCGGTGCCGTGGATACTGGAGCGCGAGCAGCAAACCCAGGGCTGACCCGCCGCTGGGAGCAGACCTAGACCACGCCTTCCTGTCGCAGCCGCTCGATCTCCTCGGCGGAATAGCCGAAGCCCTCTAGGACCTCATCCGTGTGCTTTCCCAGCGGGGGCTCGGCCGCTGAGATTTGCACCGGCGTCTCGCTGAACTGGATGGGGCAGTTCACCATCGTGATCTCCCCCAGCCGCGGGTGCTCGACCGCCACCAGGTAGTCGTTGTCGTACAACTGGGGCTCCTCGCTCACCTGGGCATAGTCGTAGACCGGGGCGCAGAAGATGTCGGCCGCCTCCAGCCGCTTCAGCCATTCCTCCGTGGTTTGAGACGAGAAGTGGTCGTCCAGCAGGCGATTCAGCTCCTCCTTCTCGCGGAGGCGGTCGCCCAGCCTGGCGAACCGCTCGTCCGTCTCTAGCTCGGGCCAGTCGATTCCCTGACAGAAGGCGTGCCAGCGGTCGGGGGGAACCCCGCCGATGGCCATGTAGCCGTCGGCGGTACTATAGCTGTACCAGATAAGGGGGAGGAGGGCGTTGCCGCGCCCGGCCTTCGGCTGCTTCTCCTTGGTCATCAGGTAGTGAGTGAGCTCCCAGGACTGCCCCGCCAGTGTGCTCCCCAGCAGCGATGTCTCTACCTTCTGGCCCACGCCGGTCTGCTCTCGGACGAGGAGGGCGGTGACGATGCCCAGGGCCAGGGTCAGCGCGCTCATATGGTCGGCGACGGCGGCGCCGGTGGGCAGCGGCACATCGCCGTCGCCGGTGGTGCTCATCAGCCCGCTTATCGCCTGGGCCAGGAGGTCGTTCCCGGGCTTCCAGCCCAGCCGTCCCTTGGCGCCGAAGGCGGAGGCGGCGGCGTAGATGATGCGCGGATTGACCTGCTTGAACGCCTCGTATTCCAGGCCCAGCTTCTCCATCACCCCCGGCCGGAAGTTGCTGGCCACCACGTCGCAGTCGCGCGCCAGCCGCAGGGCCACCTCCCGCCCCTTCTCCGACTTCAGGTCGACGGTGAGGCTGCGCTTGCCTCGGTTGACCGCCAGGAAGTAGACGCTGACCGCGCGCTTGCGATCCATCCCCAGCACACGCCCGATCTCGCCCCGGCCCGGCTGCTCTACCTTGATGACGTCCGCGCCCATGTCCGCCATCAGCAGCGTGGCGTACGCCCCCTGCTGGGCGATGGTGAAGTCCAGGAC
>CAYFYG010000053.1:0-1746 GCA_964347225.1 uncultured Dehalococcoidia bacterium
CCAGTCCGTATTCGTGCGCGTCAACGGCCTGGACACGGGCCTCCTGGAGGACGACCTCCTGGCCGTGGTCAGGCCCGGCCTTGACGGCGTCGTGCTCCCCAAGACCAACTGCGCTGAGACGGTCAGGCATGCCGACCACTACCTGACGATCCTGGAGAAGCAGCAGGGAATGCAGGCGGGCTCCGTGGGCATTCTCCCGTTGGTCGAGTCGGCCGAGGGAATCCTCAACTCCCAGGGGATAGCCGCCGCGTCGCCGCGCCTTGTCGGCCTGTCCCTGGGCGCCGAGGACCTGTCGGCGGACATGGGCCTGCGGCGCAGCGAAGGGGCAAGGGAGATCGAGTGGCCGCGAGCCCAGCTCGCCACAGCGGCCGCCGCGGCCAGCCTCATCCCCATCGATACGCCGGAGCCGGACTTCAAAGACCCGGAGCGCCTAGAGCGGGACGCCAGCCTCGCCCGCAACTTGGGCTTCCGCGGCAAGTACTGCATTCACCCGAGCCAGGTCGAGGTGGTCAACCGCATCTTCTCTCCCACGCAGGAGGAGGTGGCGGAGGCCAGGGAGATCGTTCGCCTATTGGATAAGGAAGGGATCGCGGAGGGCCGCGCCGCCATCCCCGTGGACGGCAAGATGATCGATACGCCGATGTACTGGCAGGCCAAGCGCCTCCTGCAATGGGCGGAGGCCGCCGGAATCAGCACGAAGGAGTAGCTCATGCCCGCCCCCTCTCTCGTCACCCTAACCGAGGAACAGCAGCTCATCGTCTCAGAAGTGCGCCGCTTCGTGGAAAAGGAGGTGCTGCCGGTAGCGTCCGAACTGGAGCACCGCGACGAATACCCCGTTGACCTTCTCGAGCAACTCAAGGGGCTGGGAATGTTCGGCGCCACTATCCCCGAGGAGTACGGCGGCCTGAACCTCCCCTTTACGACCTATGCCGCCATCGTGGAGGAGATCTCACGTGGATGGATGAGCCTGGGGGGTATCCTCAACACTCACACGATGGTCTCCTGGATGATCAAGACCCACGGCAGCGACGAGCTGCGGTCCCGTCTCTTGCCCGACATGGCCACAGGGGAGCGGCGGGCCGGCCTCTGCATGACCGAGGCCAACGCCGGCTCCGACCTCCAGGCGATCACCATGACCGCCGTCCGCGACGGCGACGACTACGTCCTCAACGGCACCAAGATGTTCGTTACCAACGGCGTCTACGGCAAGGTGTTCGCCGTCCTCACCAAGACCGACACCAAAGCCGAGCCGCCGTACAAGGGCATGAGCACCTTCATCGTGGAGAAGGAGACCACGCCGGGGATGACCGTGGGCCGCCACACCGAGAAGCTGGGCTACAAGGGTGTCGAGACCACGGAGCTGTTCTTCGAGGACGCCCGTGTCCCCGCCGGCAACTTGATCGGCGGAGAAGAGGGAAAAGGCTGGTTCCACATCATGTCGACCATTGAGATCGGCCGCATCAACGTGGCCTCCCGCGCCGTGGGTGTTGCCAGCGCCGCCCTGGAGGACTCTATCCGCTACGCCAAGCAGCGCTATACCTTCGGCCGGCCCATCGCCGAGCACCAGGCGATCCAGATCATGCTGGCCGAGATGGGCACCAAGATCGAGGCGGCGCGGCTGCTGACCCGGGCCGCCGCCGCCAAGAAAGACGCCGGCGAGCGCGTAGACCTGTGGGGCGGTATGGCCAAGCTGTTCGCCACCGAGGTGGCCCAGGAGGTCTCCCTCCAGGCGATGCGTATCCACGG
>CAYFYG010000054.1:0-6814 GCA_964347225.1 uncultured Dehalococcoidia bacterium
TGGGCCTGTAGCTCTCCTCTGGGAGCTGGCTCACGGGAACGCCCAGTTCACGTGCAACGCTCACGCGATCCTGTCTGCTCAATGTGAAGCGACCGCACATGCAACCAGTGTAGCAGCGAGATTGCCGCTGATCAGGGCGAGCTCTTGGGGAGGAGGCCAGCTACCGAGCTCGCGGAGGTCTGCGGCCCGAAGTGTACCGGCAGCCCGCTGCCAGGGCCAACAGGGAGGTGACACTAACCGTTGTTAGTACCAGGTGGCACCGAGGCAGATTTTTGTGTGCTTGGCATAGTCTGCCGATAAGGGTGCCTCGCAGAGTTCCTGTCCAAGCATCCCAGCGGGGCGTGCTGAATCTGGGATATGTCGTGGCCAACGACATGATTCGCCGAGTCACCACTACAGCCCGGCGACCCGTTCTATTCCCGATTTGACTGTGGCGCTCACGCGTGGTCGAGGAGGACAGAGGTAACGTCAGCGGCATCGAGGTCGTCTCAGAGTTAGGAGGCGAAAGAAGATGCACGAGTATTCTTGGTGGTCACAAGCCAAGCCTGGATATCGGCTAGGGCAGTTCCTGGCGGCAATCGGCGCGATGGCCGGCTGGAAAGCTGCCAACGGACGGCACGTGAACAGACAGGCTGTTGCTACTATTCTGGCACTGACGATCATCGTCGTTGGTTCCCTATTCATCGGAGGGGCACTTTGGCTGGCTCAGGGCACCCATAGGGGCGCCGGCGACGCTATGGGGATCGGCATTCTTGCGTCGCTGGGAGCAGTGCTGATCCTCCTTGGTCTGGGCACAGCGCTCGCCTGCACCGTTAGTTACGTCATTCACCTCCCTCTGCAACCCCACGCGGAGCACGCGACCGAGCCTGCAAAGGCGGAGAGCGTGACGGAACCCCAAGAGGTTGTGCGACCCAAGCGCGTTAGACGGACCTGGTGGCCCTTTGGTCAGCGCGCATAGGTGAAGTTGAACGCTTCGGGAGTCGGCTTTCTCAACAGCGTCCTAGTGATTCTTCGGCTTCCGGCCGGCCTGTAGCTGCAGCGAGGGATCAGACTTGCCGGGCTGTTCTTCGCAAATCCCACCTGTTCCCGTAATGTCCGTTGCCCGGCCATCATCCCTGCCCCCAGTTGACGCTTGGCGCGTTCCCGACTGCTAGGCCTCCTCCTCTTGGCACTGAGGGTTGGCCTAGCCTCAGTCTCTCGCCTTCCCCTTGAACGAGAAGCAGTTGGCAACCGGCGAATACCACCCATCCAACAGGTAGGCGACCGCGAGTTCGCCGCTTTACAGGGCCACCTCGCCTGGGAAATGCGAGAGGAACGGTCAGAATCCTACGGTGACGGATGTCCCGTTGCTGTCGCCATTCAAGTCGTGATTCATGATGGGTTCGTAGGGCTCCCCCGCATCGGCGATGCCCGCGACGGTGAATGTGACGCTGCCAGGTGACGCCAAGGGGTCGGTCTGAGCGGCGCAAGAGCCGGTTCGGCCTGTGACGCACGAGACCGACCCGATGTCACCCGTCCACTGGCCGCTCACAGTGGCGTCTGCGACGGGGTTGTGGGCTGAATCGTGCACGTGAACCTCCACCGAGACTTTGACCCTCTTGCCAATCTTCTTGGTTGAAGCGGCCAGATCAGCGACGTGTGCTCCCCCAGGCTCGGGGATGATGGTCAGCGTGGGAACCGGAGTTGGGCGAGGGGTCGGGACGGCAGCCGGCTCGGTCGAAGGCTCAGAAACTGGATCGTCAAGAGACTCTGAGTCCGGTGCGGGTATCGGCGTATGTTGCGGCGCGGGGGTCGACTTTGGAGTCGGCACAGGTTCCTTGGCGGCGACCGGAGATGCTTCATCCTCTGAAGGTGTACCTGTCATAGCGGCGCCGCTGGCCGCTGTGTCGCCAGTAGTGGCCGCGCTCCCTCCGTCTACTCCGGAGTCCGCGCCTGACCCAACGATGCTCGTGTCAAACCACAACAAGCCGCCGCCCGCAGCGAATAGAAGGATGAGGACGACGATCGGCGCGGCCCACCGGTTTCTGGATCGGTCGGCGGGTAGCTGGGGTGCATCAGCAACCGCTGCGTCGCCTTCAATCTGATCGTCCGTCGGCTCAGAGGAACGCTGCTCTGCGGGTTTCGACTCCCCGTCCGCGACTTCATCCGGGCGCAGCGACTCGTTGGTGGTCGATGCCTCGGCGGCGGCTCTCATCACGTCTTCAGCCAGTTCCGCCAGTGTTCGCGGATCATCCTCATGGGGGGTCGACTTTGACTTGGCCCAATTTGAAGGCTGCTCCTCCAGCAAGCCATCAGGTGACATGCGAATGGGTGGAGGCCTTCTCATCTCGATTTCGAAGGATCGAGAGGCGAGATTCCTGCGCCCGAGTTCCTCCCGTTGTCCCGGCGTGTTATGAGAGGTCGACACTTGGGGAGTACTTGAAGTGGGCTGTGTGTCTTGCGGCGGCGGCTTGGAAGAGGCCTCCCCCGACTCTCGCGATCTCCTGTGCTTGGCCATGATTGGACGACCAGAATGAACTGGCTCCTTGCGGATTAGACCGCGTCTGTCCCCCGACTTTGGAGGCGTTGGGTTCAGATTGTGTTTAGACTCGGTTTTCAAGTCGTTAGCGGTATCCGTATCTTCCCGAGGATAGCTGATTTGCAGCTCCATCCAAGAACACGGGCCCTGCGCCATCTGGCCCTAACGCTGTGCCACTCGCGCGGTATCGCGAGGAGCGGCCAAGACCTCTCCCGTTCCTTTGCTGGCGGCCGATCTGTCTGATCTTGTGTCCGGTAGCGGCTGCTTGCCGACCTCACACCGGCCCAGTCTCCGCCGGGTTCACACTTGGTCCGGCGGTTCGCGCCCGCAGGACTTCTCGCCGCTCAGGACTAGCGCCATCTCGTAAAGAACTCCAGTTCCTCCGCTCTGGGTCATGTCCACCGGGATCCCCTGTGCAGCGGCGACAGCAGCGTCGGGATCATAGGGTATCGTCCAGGCAACCCTCCAACCCAGCGCCTGGCCTATCTCCTCTGGCGTGGCCTCGATCGCATCGTTGGTCATGTTCAGTACTAACTTCAACTTCTCTGGGTTCGAGCCCCCCGAGCGCATCATCCTGATAGCCAAGAGGCTGTCCTTGACGCTCGTGGGTTGAGGGGTCGTCACCAGCAGGACATCTGTTGCTCGTTCCAAGGCCACGTCGACGACATCGTTGAACGTGCCAGGGGTATCCAAGATGACGCAATCGTACGTCTGGGTCAGGAGGTTCAGAATCCGTTCGATGTGGCTCGGCTGGACGGTCCGCCAGCGTGTGGGGTGCAGTGGCGCCGCGAGCACCTTCACGCCGGACTCGTGCGTGTAGAGGCAACTCTCGACAAGCTCTCTATCGATCTCTTCCTCTGGCATCACTAGGTCAGCGATGCTCCAGTCAGCGGAGATGTCGAGGGCAACTCCCACGTCGCCAAAGCGGGGATCCAGGTCCACGAGAACGACAGATTGGTGCGTCTCTTGAGCGACGACCACGGCCAGATTCGTGGCGATGGTGGTCTTGCCAATCCCACCCTTGGCTCCGAACACCGTGACGACTCTGCCGGTTGTGCGCGGTCCCTCGGCCTCTCCTGACAGCCGTTGCCGCCGTCGCTCTCTATGCACCAGTACCGACTGGACAGAGGATGCGAGTTCGTCTTGCAGGATGGGCGTGACAACATAGTCCGCGGCTCCTGCAAGCATCGCCGCGCGAATGTTTCGACTGTCCGCTAGCGACGAGTACGCGATCACAGCAGATTGGGGCACCGTGCTGGCGAGTGCCTCCATCATCCGGGTAGCGCGGGGGACGGGTTCAGCGGCCGCCACCATGACGATCTCTGGCTGAATCCCCCTGACCAGTTCGATGGCTTCGCTGCCAAATCCAGCTTCGCCAGCCACAAGAAAACCAGAAGCCGCCAGCGCCCCTCGGAGATCCCGTCTGATCTCCGGATCTTGATCGATGATCACTGCCCGGGTGAGCATCCCTTCACGCTTCGCTGACGTCGTGGTCAGAGGTGGCGGCTCAACTGGCGTCTCAGGCTCAGCAGAGAACTGCCCCGCAGCCTCGTCCGTCGCTTCAATCGTATCTATTGGCGGCGGCGGAACCGACTCCGGCTCAACTTCCACTTGCTCCGGAGTCGTCCGCGCCTCTTCCGCGATATGTGTGCCGGATGGTCGGGGCTGGGCTGGTGTGCGTTGGATATCCGGTGCCCGGGGCCGCGATGGGAT
Organism: uncultured Dehalococcoidia bacterium; assembly: GCA_964347225.1. GTDB lineage: Bacteria > Chloroflexota > Dehalococcoidia > SM23-28-2 > RBG-16-64-32 > DAOUMF01. The sequence continues at coordinate 4,232 of CAYFYG010000054.1, forward strand.
CTCAGGCCCGGCGGAACGATCGATCGCTGCCTGACCATCACCTTCTTCCACCTGGTCCTCAGCTGAGGGAACCTGGCTTGCCGGCTCAGCCGGGGTCAGCCTCGGTCTCGTTTGGGGTGGACTCTCTGGGGTCAATCGGACTGTGCCTTCATCGTCGACTTGGATGCTGACCGATGCCGCCCAGTAGACCATGAATAGGCCGACATCCAGACCGCGTTCCGCCTCGGCTCGAACCAAGTTCTGGGCGGATGCCATGTCTACACACGAGATGAGGTCGACCACCCCTGCCCTTGCGGGATCCCGGACGAGCACAACCGTCTCGCTGGTTCCCGCTGAGGCCCACACAGGATCACTCGTTGGCTCCTCCTGCAGGGCCCAGAAGGCGACGATGCCACGGCTCACGCCCGGCGGGAACCAAGGCTGTATGAATTCCGCCGCTTCCTGAACCCCCGAAAAGGCTTGAAGGCGAAAGGAAACGATGCCTCCCGTGGAGACAAGAACCAGAAGCGGAGGACCCGGCTCTGGAGCGGGCGGCCCGCCGTCTGCGGGAACTTCTACTTCCTCTTCATGACGGCCTGCGATAATCGAGCGCAGCCACGACAATTTCATCATTGCGTTCCCGTGTCCTGTTGCTGACCCAAACTGAAGGGTCGCGACGTGGCCTCATCGTCCGTGCTCTCGTCCCCGGGAGGATGCACGCAGACCCGGTTCTTGCCCGATTCCATTGCCTCTCGCAGAGCCCTTGCCACCCGATCCAGAACCACCTCGGGCGGCTCGGCGGCTCCTTTGGCAAGACTGCTCACGCCGATACTCGCGGTCATCGGTAGTGACTCATCGTCCGCCAATGCGCGGTGAGTTGCGATCCCGAATCGAAGGCGCTCCGCGACGTTTGCGGCTTCGTCCAGAGGCGCTTCTACCAGCAATATCCCGAATTCGTCTTCGCTGTAGCGGGCGACCAAGTCTCCGGCCCGTACCGACTCTTGAAGGAACCGGGCGACATTCCGGGCCACCGCATCGCCAAGCTCCCCGGCGCCACAATCAAGGGTCAGTAGCAAACACGACAGATTGCGTGCGAACCGACGCGCCCGGACTGCCTCGGACTTCAGTACTTCGAGAAAGAACTGCTTGCTGCGAGCACCAGTCGGCTCATCTCGGAATGCCGTGCGAGTGAGTTCATCGCGCAATGCTTGCGCGGAGACAACGAGTTCAACGACGAATCTCGCTGGCTTGTGAGACTCCAATACCTTCCGAGCTAGCTCGGCGACCTCAGATTCATCTTCTATGACCCGGATGCGCATCGGGCCCTTTGCTCCCGCGGCCGCTCGTCCCTTCTTCCTGAACACCACTTAACGCCGCCTTTGCCAGCCTCAAAGGTGCTTGTATCCCATTGATAGACGCTGGAGACCGTTGGGCGTTGCAGTGCGGCGTTCTCGGTACCATTTTCTGACTGGCAGCGATCAGCCAGCGAGGCATCTGTGGGCGCCAGTGCCGCATCCTTCGCCGGGCCGAAGGCGATACGTCAAGGACGAACTGACACTAGGTATCATCGCTGTTGGCGGCGGGCTGGCCTGATCTTGGAGCGCTCCGGAAGCCAGCGGCGACTGACAGGCGACACTAAGTGTCGTTAGTGCATCACTCGCATTCGATGCCGCATGTCTCGGCATTTCCCAGGAGGGCTTGACACATTCTCCCTAAGGACTATAATGCGGTTTCGGACAGTCCGCACCAATTGGGGGCCTTGTATGCGGCCTAAGGTTTCCCGGCAAGTTTCGAGCCGAGTCTCATCTTGGAGGCTCGGCTTTTGCACTTTCCCGGAAAGGTGAGCGAGCACGGTTCACCCCAAGGAGGTACTATGCGACGTCTGATTACCGTAGGAATATGTCTAGTTGTCGCCTTGGCCATTCCGGTAACGGTTGGCCAGGTGGCGTTCACAGAGGAACCTGATACGGATGGCGACGGGGTGGTGGACTCGGAGGACAACTGCCCGCTCACACCCAACCCCTTGCAGGAGGACTGGGACGGCGACGGCATCGGGGACGCCTGTGACGACTCGGACAACGACGGCTGGTTCGACGACGAGGATAACTGCCCCACCGTCTGGCAGTGGGTGCAGACAGACACCGACGGGGACGGCCTGGGCGACGCCTGCGACCCCGACGACGACGACGACGGCCTGGACGACGGTGCCGACAACTGTCCGCTAGCAGCCAACCCGGCGGACGCTGACGGCGACGGTGAGGATGGAGAGGATCCGGTCGACGGCGTCGACGACGACGGTGACGGTCTGGTGGACGAGGATCACGAGGCAGGCCAGGAGGACTTTGACGACGACGGCCAGGGCGACGTCTGCGACAACGATGACGACGGCGACGGCCTGGTGGACGGCGCCGAGCCCGCCTCCTGTCCGCCACCGCCAGCGACACCGGTCCATTCCGGCCGCCTCGACCCCGACTGCGACGACGATCTCATCTCCGACGGCAACCTCGACCCCGACGGTGCAGGGCCCATCGAGACCGGTCCCCCCGGTGTGGGGGGTCTCCCCCTCGGGGACAACTGCATCCTCGTCCCCAACGGCCCTGCCCA